>DLQQ01000050.1:23301-46986 GCA_002477625.1 Candidatus Arcticimaribacter sp. UBA7428 | reverse complement strand
AGATCACTGAGGCTTAGTTTTAATTTAAGTTTTGATGAAATGGACTGCTCTTTTTGCTTTGGAATATAAAAGCTTAGATCATAGACTACATTTGAGATTTGTGCTGCACGATACTGGGCAAGTTCCAAGGAAACTCCCGTTGTATTTATAATAGGTTCTGGAACGCCCTTACACGAAAGAAGACACAGAAAGACAAACGATAGGATGGAGTGTATTTTGTTCATGGATTCTATTAAAAAAAACAAGTTAGGGATTTCTTTAGAATCTGATTTTAATCTTCCGTAGTATTACTTTTTTAATTTGTAGCAGTTGTTGCTGTTGTCAATGTAGACAATACAGTCTTTAAAAAAAGCACTTCCAATCCGAGGTTGACTAGAGACGTTAATACTCGTCTTCACGTTTTTAAATTCTATTTCTCCAATTTGCTCTGTTATTGTTTCAATTCCACCAATGGTATACCGCTCTCGTTTATTATTTTTAAAACTAAATTCTCGAAGGAGTTGCTTGGCCAATTTAGACCCTTGAGAGAGGTTGAATTCGGATGATGATCCCAAATCAATGATTACTTTGTGTTCAACGCCATTGATTGTGATATAGGTGAATGGGGCGCCCGCTATTCGTTTAAACTTAATTGTCTCAAAGGAAGTGTCCTAAAGGTCTTTATTTGAAAGTATCAATTTTTTATTAGGGAAATCAATCTGCCAATTTGCTTTATTTATTATGGTTTGCCCAATGATCCCACCAAAATTTGGGATTTGTTGTTTTAATCCATCCAAAACGCCATTCAAGGCAAAGGTGTTTTTGAAATCAACTGTACCAATTTTTAATAATCTAACATATTCTTCTCCGAACTTTATTTTTCGTTTCGAAGCACCGCTAATTCTTTGAGTTTTACCCAATGGATGCTCCCGTTGAATCAAACTTACATCTGCACCTGTGTTGAATAAAAAGTTCTTAGTGACTCCATTAAGATTAAAAAGTAAAATCGGTATTGATTTTTGAGTTATAAATGGGGTTTCAAAAGTAAATTCTTTTGGATCTACATTTCCTTTTTTGCTGTCGCTTAGTAATGTAACAGCCTATAAGCAGGAGAGAAATTAATACGAAAAGTGGAAGGTTAATTGTTTTCATTCTTCAAATTTGCAATACACACTACAATATGTTAATTAAATAAATTTAAAGCCCGCGAACTGTTTTTTAGTTTTTAATTACTTTTACGCTTATGGAAAAAGAGCAGCTATTGAAAATGATGAATGGATCGGAGAAGGAATCTTTGATGCGCACACTGGAAATTGATTTTGTTGATGTTGGAGATGATTTTTTGGTAGCGCGAATGCCTGTAACACCTAAATTACATCAGCCCGATGGCGTTCTTCACGGGGGAGCGACTTTTGCGTTAGCCGAGAGTGTTGGAAGTGCAGCTGCTTATTTGTTTAATAAAACCAAAAACCCAATGGTTCGCGGGATTGAAATGTCTGGAAACCATTTGAAGGGCATTAGTGAAGGCTTTGTTTATGCTAAGGCAATCGCAATTCATAACGGAAGAACTACTCAAATTTGGGAAATAAAAGTCACCAACGAGGCTGGAGATTTAATTTCTAGTTGTAAACTGACAACCCTAACCTTACCTAAAAAATAAATGCTCGAAGCATTAGATACCCTAACTAAGAATAAACAGCCTTTTGTTGCATTCAAACTACCGAATGCACAGGAGGTGAATCTGTATTATCAAAAAGATGATCAGTTGCACATGACCTTTGACTTTTCTGAAGCTGGGTTTTTGATGGCTCCTTTTGCAGACACAGACTTCTATTCGTATATCCCCAACACCTATAGTCATCGTTTCGATTTGCCCTTAGCAAATACCGTAATTCGTTCGGGTCTGACTGTTCCCGATGAAAATCAAAATCCTTTTGTTGCATTGGTTCAATCTGCATTGAATGAATTTGAAAATTCAGATCTCAAAAAAGTAGTTGTTTCAAGGGTTTTGACTGTGAATGCGATGGAGAAAAATGCGGCACAAACCTTTCAGAATTTAGCATTGCTATATCCAACAGCTTTTGTGTATTATTGGCAGCACCCAGTTACTGGATCGTGGATGGGAGCTACTCCAGAACGTTTTGCAAATGTAAAAGATAATTGTTTGCACACCATTGCTTTGGCTGGAACTTCAACTGCAGATGAAGGTCAAGAAGCTGTGTGGACTACCAAAGAAATTGACGAGCAGCAGCTGGTTACCGAGGCAATTGAAATTGCACTGAAAACGACCTTCACATCTGTAAAAACAAAAGTTAGTACTGTGGAATCTCTTCAGGCAGGGGCTTTGTGGCATTTGAAGACGGATGTGCAGGCAGAAAGCTCGGATTTATCTATCGCAAAAGTAGTAAAAGCGCTGCATCCTACTCCTGCTGTAGGAGGAGTTCCAAAAGATACTAGCACAGCTTTTATTTTAGAGAACGAAGGCTATGACCGAAAATTTTACACCGGCTTTATGGGCCTCTTTGATGGTGATTCTAATGCAGATTTGTTTGTTAATTTGCGATGTGCTGAAATAACTTCAAAAGGCTATAATGTTTTTGTTGGTGCTGGAATAACCCCAGAAAGTGACCCCATGAATGAATGGCGGGAAACACAGCGCAAGGCAAAAACTTTTTGCAAAGCACTGTAATTTAAAGACAATAAACTTCCTTCAATCTTCGGCGTTTTGTATTTTTGTTTGGCAATGAAAGAATCCCTTGTGCAAACCTTTTCTGAAATCCCTTTAGCACAAACTGTTGTTGGTTTTTGTGCGTTAAAAAAAATCCAACACATTGTTATTTCACCCGGTTCAAGAAATGCCCCTTTAACTCAAGGATTCACTCAAAACAGTTTCTTTAAGACCTACAGTATAGTGGATGAACGCTCAGCTGCTTTTTTCGCCTTGGGTCTTGCACAACAATTGAAACAGCCTACTGCACTAGTATGTACCTCAGGCTCTGCTTTGTTGAATTATTATCCAGCAGTATCAGAAGCATTTTATAGCGACATTCCGTTGGTGGTAATTTCAGCAGATCGGATGCCCCATCGTATTGACGTTGGAGATGGTCAGACCATTCGCCAGCCAGAAGTTTTTGAGCCCCACCTTGTAGCTGCGGCTTACTTAAAACCGGATGTTATTCATGCAACTGAAGCACTACGTACAAATCCATCTCAGAAGCTAATAGCAGCTGATGCAACCCCTGCCATGTTGCTGGAAGAGCAAGAACGCATTCAGTTATCCAATGAAGAGCAGTTGAACTCTGTTCTCAATATGGTTTATACGCAATCGGGTCCTGTGCATTTGAATGTTCCTCTGGAAGAACCGCTATACGGTACAACAAGCTCAGAAATTGTATTTCAAAAAATTACAACTTCTAGCCCTCCTGATCCAATCAGTATTGGGAAACCAATGGTAGATTTATGGAATAATGCTACTAAAAAAATCATTTTAATTGGTGTGTTAGCACCGCATTCAATTTCGGAAGAAACTCTAAATGCATGGGCATCAGACCCCTCTGTTATTGTGATGACAGAAAAAACATCAAATATCAAACATCCCCGATTTATAGATGCAATTGATAGTTTAATTGCTCCGCTAGAGAATGGATTTGATGACTTATTGCAAAGCCTTCAACCAGATTTATTGGTTTCGCTCGGGGGGATGGTTGTTTCAAAAAAGATAAAAAACTTTTTGCGAAAGTTCCCTCCAAAACAGCATTGGCACATTCATCCAAAAAAAGCATACGATACCTACTACGTATTGTCGGATTACATCAAAACAGAACCACAGGTCTTCTTTGATGAACTTCTTTCAAAAGCACCAAGTTCACATCAAAGCACGTACAACAATCAAGTGTCTTCGATATACAACAGTAATCGATTGAAAGGATTACATTATTTGAAACAAATTCCGTTTTCAGATTTAAAAGTTTTTCAAACTATTTTTAAGTCCATCCCAGATCAACTTCAGTTGCAGCTAGCCAATAGTTCTACCATACGCTATGCCCAATTGTTCGACCTTCCAAAAACCGTTTCTGTATTTTGTAATCGGGGTACCAGTGGAATAGACGGCAGCAGCTCGACAGCAGTTGGAGCGGCTTTTGTATCTCACGTTCCTACCCTTTTAATCACAGGGGACTTGAGCTTTTTTTATGACAGTAATGCGTTTTGGAATGCTTATCTGAAAAAGAATTTTCGTATAATCATTATAAACAACCAAGGGGGCGGTATTTTTAGGATTTTACCGGGACAAAAAGATACACCAACCTATGACGAATACTATGAGACCGTACACAAGCGCAACGCAAAAGATTTGTGTAAATCCTTGGGTGTAGGATACAGTAGTGTATCTTCAGAATGGCGCTTAAAAAGAAAACTAAAATCCTTCTTTAATCCAAAGAACTACCCTCAAGTTTTAGAAATATTTACCCCCAGAAAAAGTAACGATCAAATATTATTGAATTACTTTAGAGCAATGCAATAAAATTCTATTTTTAATAAAAAATAAACTATTACCTATGAAAACAGTCGTTTGGGAACCCCTGAAAGAATATTCAGACATTTTATTTGAAATCCACAAAGGCATCGCCAAAATCACCATCAACCGCCCTGAGGTATACAACGCTTTCAGACCGGAAACAAACAATCAGATGCTTGAGGCTATGGATATCTGTAGAGAACGAACCGATATTGATGTAATCGTTTTTACAGGTATTGGTGACAAAGCATTTTGTAGTGGAGGTGACCAAAACGTAAAAGGTGTTGGAGGTTATGTTGGTGAAGACGGAGTTCCGCGTTTAAACGTTCTTGATTTGCATAAAAAAATAAGAGACATTCCTAAGCCTGTTATTGCAATGGTCAATGGATATGCAATAGGAGGTGGGCATGTACTTCACGTCGTTTGTGATTTGACAATTGCAAGTGATAATGCAATGTTTGGTCAAACGGGCCCTAAAGTTGGAAGCTTCGATGGAGGTTTCGGTTCTTCCTATTTGGCGCGTCATGTTGGTCAGAAAAAAGCGCGAGAGATTTGGTTTTTATGTCAACAGTATACTGCAAAAGAAGCTGAGGAAATGGGAATGGTGAACAAAGTAGTACCCTTAGAAGACTTAGAAGCAACTGTTGTCGAATGGTGTCAAATCATGCAGACCAGAAGCCCATTGGCCTTGAGAATGGTCAAGCGTTGTTTGAATGCAGAATTGGACGGACAACACGGACTTATGCAACTGGCCGGAGATGCTACCCTAATGTATTACCTTATGGATGAAGCACAGGAAGGTAAAAACGCCTTTTTGGAGGGCAGAGATCCAAACTTTAAACAATACCCTAAATTCCCATAACATACCTACTATCATGCCATTTATTGAAGGAGAAAAACTAGCAAAGCTCTACAAAGAAGTTGATGATGAACGAAATGCGTCTTCCTATTTCAGAGCGCTTTATCACAGTACAAAAAAAAAGATAACCTACGTCAAAGTATATGTTGTTGGATTTTACATACTTCTTTTCACAGTAATAGCGTTGGTTATTTTTTTACTTTCAAAGACTCAACCGATTGATCTAAGTCAAGATCGTCAGGCTACAGAAGTATCAGACGCTCCAATGAAGATTCAAGAGAACTACGATGTTCTTGATGTGAAGGGCTTAACGGAGAGTATTCGAGACTATTCTGTTCAAATAGCAGCTACTACTGATGAATCGTGGCTACTGTTTTCAGATAACTTTGTCAATTTTAGAGTGCATGAAGTTGGTGAGCTTAATGCATTTTCTATTGGATGTTTTGCTACCGAAGATGAGGCAAATGTTTTTCGTGATAAATTAATCGATATGGGAATTAAAGATGCATGGGTAGTAGCTTATGAAAACGATAAACGTATAATTTTACATCAATAAATGAATTCAAAACTAAAAATTTGGCTACAGGCTGCACGATTAAGAACCTTACCCTTATCTCTTTCTGGAATTATAGTTGGAAACGGTCTTGCATATGGAAATGATCGGTTTTCGCTCGTGATTTTAGTTTTGTCTTTAGCGACAACAATTGCGTTCCAGGTGCTTTCTAATTTTGCAAATGATTACGGCGATGGCGTCAAGGGGACAGATAACGAATCTAGAATAGGACCAGCACGTGTATTGCAACAAGGTTTGTTGACACGAGCACAGCTGAAAAAAGGAATTCAAATTTGTGCCGTTGTATCGTTGGTATTTGCTTTCGCATTAATTTATGTAGCCTTTGGAACTTCTGATTTGCAATATTCACTAATTTTTGTCTTGTTGGGAATTGCATCAGTTGTTGCGGCAATTAAGTATACCGTAGGTACAAATGCTTATGGATATAAAGCTCTGGGAGATTTATTTGTATTCCTCTTTTTTGGAGGAGTAAGTGTATTAGGTTCTTACTTTTTGCAAGTACACGAGTTTCAAATTGAACTCATACTTCCAGCAACTTCATTGGGCTTGTTGAGTGTTGGAGTTTTGAACCTAAACAATATGCGTGATTTGCATACAGATAAAGAAGTCAATAAAATTACCATGGCAGTTTTGCTTGGTGCGAGCCTCTCAAAAGCATATCACACCTTTTTACTAATCGGGGCTGTGCTAACTGCTGTTTTTTATGTTAAAATGGACATCCAACCGGCCTACCTTTTTATGATTGCCGTTTTACCCATGATGATTCATCTCAGACGGGTACTTGGCTATACAGATCCTCAAGAATTTGATCCAGAACTAAAGCGTTTGGCCTTGTGTACGTTCTTATTTGCTATCTTGTTTGCTATTGGTCAAAACCTCTAATATGAAGGCCACCTATTCACAACACGTATTAGACTTTAAACAAGCAAGTGGCACTTCGCGGGGAATATTGAAGCAAAAAGAAACCTGGTTTATAAAGCTTGAAACCCATGAAAAATGGGGGATTGGCGAATGTGGAATGCTTCGCGGTTTGAGTTGTGATGACCGACCAGATTATGAAGAAAAACTCCAATGGATTTGCGATCATATTGGCTTAGGCTTCGATGCTTTATATGCAGAGCTAAACGAATTCCCATCCATTCAAATGGGATTAGAAACTGCTTTTATATCCTTAGCTTCAGATGATCCTTTTTGTTTATTTCCATCAAAATTTACAAATTCTAAAGATACACTCCCAATCAATGGTTTGATTTGGATGGGCGATCATGCCTTTATGCTGAGTCAATTGGAGCAAAAATTAGCGTCAGGATTTAACTGCATCAAAATGAAAGTTGGTGCTATAGATTTTGACCAAGAACTTGCTCTTTTAAAGACCATACGACAGCGGTTTTCAAAAGATGAAATTGTTTTACGAGTAGATGCAAATGGCGCTTTTTCTGCTGAAGAAGCTCCTTCGAAATTAGCTGCCCTTGCAGCTTTTGACATTCATTCCATTGAGCAGCCGCTTATGCCGGAGCAATGGGAATCTATGGCTGCTTTGTGTAAAAACACACCCTTACCCATTGCTTTAGATGAGGAGCTGATAGGCGTTTTTGGCAGCAGTCAAAAGCAGGAGCTTTTGGACATAATAAAACCGCAGTATATAATTCTAAAACCGAGTTTCATTGGCGGCTTTCGTGGATCACAAGAATGGATTAAGCTAGCTAATGAGCGTCAAATCGGATGGTGGGTTACGAGTGCTTTGGAAAGTAATATTGGATTGAATGCGATAACACAATGGACCTATACACTAAATCCAAAGGGCCCTCAAGGTTTAGGGACAGGAAGTTTGTACACCAATAACATCGATTCACCCTTAGTGGTTGAAAAGGGCTATATTGGCTATGATGATACAAAAAAATGGAACACAATTCAATGAATACATTTTTAGAAAAAGAGTTAGATAAGCGCCTGCCATTTGCATGGTATTTACTGGGATCGATGATCGTTATTATTTTTAGTTTTATGGGGCAAGTACCCATGCTATTCTTCCTATCTGAAGAATCTACTAAGACAATGGACCCTAAAAACCCCATGAGTGTTTTTGCTCACTTAGATTCCAACCTCACCTTGTTTCTCATTCTTTTTTCTTTCTTTATTGCATTTTTAGGCTTTCTTTTTGTACTTCTAAAAGTTCATAAACAAAGTTTGGTGAGTGTAACAACTTCTCGTAAAACAATAGATTTCAATCGTTTTTTCTTTGCATTCAGCTTTTGGGCAATTGCTTCGATCCTATTTGTTGGAATTGACTACTATTATTTCCCACAAGATTATGTGGTTAGGTTTCAATTGAAACCCTTCTTAATTATGTTTGGAATATCGGTGGTGCTCATTCCGTTTCAATCTGGATTAGAAGAATATCTCTTTCGAGGATACTTGATGCAGGGTTTTGCTAAACTAACCAGAAACCGCTGGCTTCCGCTTATATTAACGTCTGTTATTTTTGGAATGCTGCATGTTTTTAATCCAGAAATTGATAAACTGGGCATGGGACTTTTGTTTTATTATATAGGAACAGGATTCTTTTTTGGTATCATGACCCTAATGGATGATGGGATTGAATTGGCGTTGGGCTTTCACATTGCCAACAATCTAATCACAGCATTACTTGTAACTGCCGACTGGACCGCTTTCCAAACCTATTCTATTTTAAATGATATTTCCGAGCCAACCCTTATACCTGAATTGGTATTATATTTATGCATCCTCTATCCAATAAGCTTATTCATTCTTTCTAAGAAATACGGATGGACAAATTGGAAGTACAAACTAACAGCAGGAATCGATGAATAAGAAGCCGAGTTATAGAAACGTACACAACCGGTTTAAACTGAATGGAAATAACTATTCTTTTAACGACCTTTTTGAAGTTGCCTACAGTTTTATAAAAGAAGGAGAACCGCACGAGAAAACAATCGGTGACTTTTTGATGGATTGGATAAATCCTAAAGAAGAAATTGTTTTAAAAACATCAGGTTCTACAGGTACTCCAAAACGAATGCGATATGCAAAACAAGCATTGGTAAATTCTGCTCTAGCGACCGGAGATCATTTTGGAGTGAAAATAGGAGATCGGGCACTGCATTGCCTTTCAGCTGATTTTATTGCGGGAAAAATGATGCTGGTTCGCGCTATGATTTTAGGCCTAGAATTGGACATTGTTCCACCCAATGGTAATGTGTTGGAAGGAAATACTACTGTTTATGACTTTGCTGCAATGGTTCCTATGCAGGCTGTACATGCGATGAATCAAATCAATCAAGTGAAAACATTATTGATCGGGGGAGCTGCTCCCTCGACAACACTTTTACATCAATTACAATCCAAAAAAACAAACAGTTTTTTTACCTATGGGATGACTGAAACCCTGACACACATCGCCTCGCGTTCTATAAAATCGAAGGATGCCGTATATACTGTATTGTCTGGTGTTCACATTACACAAGATGACCGACAATGCCTAATCATCAAAGTGCCTTACCTGACTGATGCAGATGTCGTAACAAATGATGTAGTCACGCTTGTCTCTGATGTAAGTTTCAAGCTTTTAGGTCGGGTAGATCACGTTATAAATTCTGGGGGAATTAAGATTTTTCCAGAAACTGTAGAGCAGAAGATAGGTTCATTTATTCAGTCTCCTTTTTTCATCACAAGTATTGCAGATGAACAGTTAGGACAACAAGTTATTTTGGTTTTAGAGCAAAAAAAAGAAACACAAAACTTATTGAATCTTCTAAAAGAAAAGAAAATTCTAAGTCCTTATGAACTCCCAAAAAAAGTATTCTGTTTAGATGCTTTTGAATATACCCAAAACGGAAAACTTAAGCGAGAAGCTACAACTGCTAAACTTGTAGCACACCCATATTAAATGCTTCTATGATTGGAGCATGATTAGCAGCTTCAATCCCTCTGCTGATCCATTGTCGAGTCGTTAAAGGATCTATAATGGCGTCTGTCCATAGGCGAGAGGCAGCGTATACAGGAGCGGTTTGTTTGTCATACCCCTCTTTTATTTTTTTGTACAACCTTTTTTGTTCTGCTTCATCGATTGGCTCCCCTTTTTTCTTTCTAGAAGAAGCTTCGATTTGTGCCAGTACCTTTGCGGCTTGCGATCCTCCCATAACAGCCATTTCGGCACTGGGCCAGGCTACAATAAGTCTAGGGTCAAAGGCTTTTCCACACATGGCATAATTACCTGCACCATACGAATTCCCCATAATCACAGTAAATTTGGGTACAACTGAATTGGAAACAGCATTCACCATTTTGGCACCATCTTTAATGATCCCACCGTGTTCGGCCTTGCTTCCCACCATAAAACCAGTTACATCTTGTAAAAAAACAAGGGGTATCTTCTTTTGGTTACAATTCGCTATAAAACGCGTGGCCTTGTCTGCAGAATCCCCATAGATTACTCCACCCATTTGCATTTCTCCGTCAGCAGACTTCACCACTTTTCGTTGATTTGCAATTATACCGACAGACCAACCATCAATCCGAGCATAGGCTGTTATAATGGTTTTACCGTATCCTTTTTTATATTCTTGTAGCTCAGAGTTGTCTACTAAGCGTTCTAAAATAGGGTAGGTGTCATAGGGTTGGTTTCTGGATGCTGGGAATAATCCATAAATTTCCTTTTCATCTAATTTGGGAGCAACTGCTTCTATACGATTGAATCCGGCTGTATCTGGAGCTCCAACCTTGTCCATTAAAGCACGAATATGATCTAAGGCAGCTGGATCATCTTTTACTTTATAATCTGCAACACCACTAATTTCAGTATGGGTTGTTGCACCACCTAAGGATTCATTGTCTATTGTCTCACCAATGGCAGCTTTTACGAGGTAACTGCCAGCCAGAAAGATACTTCCGGTTTTATCTACAATTAATGATTCGTCGGACATTATTGGAAGGTAGGCACCACCTGCGACACAACTACCCATGACCGCAGCGATTTGTAGAATTCCTTTACTGCTCATCCGCGCATTGTTTCTGAAAATACGACCAAAATGTTCCTTATCTGGGAAAATCTCATCTTGTAAGGGTAAAAAGACCCCAGCACTATCTACTAAATATATTATTGGTAAACGATTTTCGAGTGCAATCTCTTGGGCTCTTAGATTTTTTTTTCCACTCATTGGAAACCAGGCTCCAGCCTTAACCGACGCATCATTAGCAACAATAACACAGAGGCGTTTGTGAATATAACCTAAAACGACTACTACTCCAGCAGCAGGGCATCCATTGTATTCTTTGTACATACCAGATGCAGCAAAGGCGCCAATTTCTAGCACTTCAGTATCCGAATCAATAAGGTATTCAACACGTTCACGTGCAGTCATTTTTCCTTTGTCTCGAAGCTTTTGCAACTGTTTTTTTCCACCGCCTAGGGTGATGGTAGCAAACTGTTGTCGTATAGAAGACCACAAGAGTTTGTTGTGATCCTCATTTTTGTTGAAGCTTTGGTCCATGTGTGATATTTAAATTCAAAATTACAAAATATTCAAAGGTTCGAGACAGCGATTTATGGGAATTCTTTCTTGGGTTCTCTTCTTTAATTCTATTCAATTTAAAATAAATAAGCGATATTTGCTTGTACACGATAAATAAACAAACATGAGTTTAAATAAAAATAAAATCTTTGGTTATGCTGCCCTAGTGATTCTAATCCTAGGAACGGCATTAATTGCCTTAGGGTTAATTAAGTATCCTGAGTATGCTATTGGATTTTGTATTGCTGGAGTTGGATTTTACGCAATCGCGTGGGCATTTAATGCTTTAAAGGGGAGAATATAATCATGTCAGACGATAAAAAAATAATTTTTTCTATGTCGGGGGTTTCAAAAACCTACCCTTCTGGAAATAAGCCGGTGCTTAAGGATATATACTTAAGCTTTTTTTATGGCGCAAAAATAGGTATCCTTGGACTCAATGGTTCTGGTAAATCAACGCTTCTAAGAATAATAGCAGGTACTGAAAAGAATTATCAAGGGGAGGTTAACTTTTCATCCGGATACAAGGTTGGTTATCTTGAACAAGAGCCGCTTATGGATGAAGATAAAACAGTTCTTGAAGTAGTAAAAGAAGGAGTAGCCGAAACAGTAGCTATTTTGGATGAATACAATAAAATAAACGATCAGTTTGGCTTAGCTGAAGTCTATGAGAATGCTGATAAAATGCAAGAACTTATGGATCGTCAGGCGGTGCTTCAAGATGAGATTGATGCTGTAAATGCATGGGAACTCGATACGCAACTAGAAATCGCAATGGACGCACTGAGAACACCAGCTGGAGACCAAAAAGTAAGTGTACTGTCGGGTGGTGAACGCCGCCGAGTAGCTTTGTGTCGTTTGCTTTTACAAAAACCTGAAATCCTCTTACTGGATGAGCCAACCAATCACTTGGATGCAGAATCGGTACATTGGTTAGAACACCACTTGGCACAATACAAAGGAACGGTAATAGCAGTAACGCATGACCGGTACTTCTTAGATAATGTAGCCGGTTGGATTCTGGAGCTTGACCGTGGTGAAGGTATTCCATGGAAAGGGAATTACTCTTCTTGGTTAGACCAAAAGTCAACCCGTATGGCCCAGGAGCAAAAAACGGCATCAAAGCGTCAGAAGACATTGGAACGTGAATTGGAATGGGTACGTATGGCTCCTAAGGGACGACAGAGTAAACAAAAGGCACGTTTGTCGAATTATGATAAGCTGGTGAGTCAAGATCAAGGAAAGACACAGGAAAAGTTAGAAATTTTCATACCCAACGGTCCACGTCTTGGAACCAATGTGATTGAAGCAAAAGGAGTAAAGAAGGCATTTGACGATAAATTGCTATACGATGACCTTTCATTCAACTTACCACAAGCCGGAATTGTTGGTGTAATTGGTCCAAATGGGGCTGGTAAATCAACAGTTTTTAGAATGATCATGGGCGAAGAGACTCCAGATGGAGGAAATTTTTCTGTTGGTGAAACTGTAAAACTTGCCTATGTAGATCAATCGCATTCCAATATTGATTTAGAAAAATCGATATGGTCTAATTTTAGTGATGAACAAGAGCTCATTATGCTGGGCGGAAAACAAATCAATTCCAGAGCATTTTTAAGTCGTTTCAATTTTAGTGGAAGCGATCAGAATAAAAAAGTATCTACTCTTTCTGGGGGGGAACGTAACCGACTGCATTTGGCAATGACGCTCAAAGAAGAAGGGAATGTATTGCTTTTAGACGAGCCGACTAATGATTTGGACGTAAACACCTTACGTGCCCTTGAAGAAGGCTTGGAAAACTTCGCTGGTTGTGCAGTTGTTATTTCTCACGATCGGTGGTTTTTGGACCGTATTTGCACACACATACTTGCTTTTGAAGGCGATTCACAGGTATACTTCTATGAAGGCTCCTATTCCGATTATGAAGAAAATAAGAAAAAACGCTTAGGGAAAGACCTTATGCCCAAGCGAATCCAGTACCGTAAATTGACACGAGACTAAATAAAACACAACTATTTTGACCATTTTATAAAACCCTCAATTTGAGGGTTTTGTTTTTTATTTTATATTTGGGATAACTCAAATTGTATTATATCATGGAACACCCAATACACGCAATCAACTGGTTTGAAATCCCAGTACACGACTTTAAGCGCGCAAAAACATTTTATTCAACTCTTTATGCCTACGAAATGAAAGTAATGGAATTGGGACCCGAGAAAATGGGTATCCTACCTTCCGATCCAGAGCAAGGTGGCATTTCGGGCGCTATCGTTTCTGGAAAAGATTACAGACCTAATGCAGACGGAGTCAAAGTTTATCTCAATGGAGACCCCGACCTCAACATTATCCTCAATCGGGTTGAAGCTGCAGGAGGGAAGGTCGTTCAAAAGAAAACACAGATAACCCCAGAGATTCGCTATATGGCAGTTTTTGAAGATACGGAAGGCAAAATAATTTCTTTGCATTCGCATGCCTAGAAAACACCTACTTTCATCTTAGAATATTCGCCACCGCTTTTACCTTTAGAACTAATAATAACTTAACCTCATTCATATGAAAAATCTACTTTGCCTAATCGTAACCTTAATTATTTCTTTTCTTAGTCATGGACAAACAAGCCTATATGAAAACCCTCAATTTGATCAAATTGCAGCAGACCATAAAGTAATTGCAATTTTACCTTTTAGCACTTCAGTTAAGCTAAGACCAAAACAAATGAAAGAACTTTCGAAATCTGATATTGAAAAACTTGAAGAGTCTGAAGGATATTCAATCCAAAGATTCATGTATTCATGGTTTTTAAAACGAAAAGGAAGAGGAACATTAGCAATCAATATTCAGGACATATCCTTAACAAATTCAATTTTATCTAAACAATCCATTTCATCAATTAAGTACATATTCTCCTGTAGAATTAGCAAAGATTCTTGACGTAGATGCAATTATTATGGGAGATTTAAACACTAATAAACCCATGTCTGAAGTAGCCTCAGTTGCTTTAGGTCTGTTAATTAGTTTTTGGGGAACTACAAATACTACCATAGTTAATATGTTTATTTACAATGGCTCTGATGGACAGTTGTTAATTAATTATCATAAAAAAGTGCGAGGCACTCTTGGGAGCACTCCTGATGATTTAGTAAATATTATAATGAGAAAAGCGTCGAGAAGAATTGCTTACACCAAGAAACAACTATAAGTAAGCCGTTACTAGAGGTCTTATTTTTAAGTCAATTTACTGATTCAATGCTGCATCAATCAAATCGGCTACATCGATTCGAGCTCCTTTGCGAATAGTATCTGTAACCGTAAGCAGAAGTAGATCTTTACCAGGTGTTTTTAGAAATATTTTTTGACCCCAAGGCAATTCTACTCCGCTTTGAGAAAAAGGAGTCAATCTCGGGTTCATAATTCCGGGAATTAAAATAGGGAGGGTTTGTGCCGTGGTATTGACTAAATAGAATCCCACATTTCGATCTACAACTGTTTTCTTTTTCTTTCCTGGGTCTGTTTTAAAGAGGGTATATTCTACTTTGAGAGGGGCAATAAAACGATTTTCTAACTGTAAATAGTGCTTATCTGCAACTTGTATGGTTGCAAAAGAACCTTTGTTTAACCCAAAACCTTTACCAAGAGAATCTGTTTGATGTACACGAGCTGACACACCAAGGTCAAACTTAGACTTATTCCATAATTTTACCGTAAACCCCTTCATATAGGGATAGTCGATGCGTATGACCTGTTTTGGTGGAATTATTAAAGTTGATTTTGGGAGTGTTTTTTTTGTTTGTGCTTGTAATGACATACTACAAATTAGCAGCATAACAAATAGTAGTATGGGTTGTTTTTTAATGTTCATGATTTCTTTCCAATTCTAACTCCATTTTTATATTCGAACGATTGTAGGGCAGGTTCTTTTCTAATGGAATTGTTTTAAAGCCTACTTTTTGATAAATATAAATCGCATTTTCGAGTACAGTATTGGAATAGAGGATAAGTTTCGACCACTGCTGTTGTTTTGCAAAATCAAGCAAATACTGCATCAATTGTTGACCAAGCTTATGTCCTTGAAAAGCAGGATCCACAGCCATTTTACCTAATTCATATATTCCCGATGATTTATAAATGAATGCGGCTGTCCCCACTATTTGCTCATCAATACGAACGAAAAAAATAAAGCCACCGGGTTTTATAATACTTTCTTCACAGCGACCGAGTAATTCAGAGTCATAAGGTTCAACCACAAAATAATGCTCCAGCCAAGCTTCATTAAGCCGTTTAAAATCTTGAGCATAGCGCGATTCAAAGGGAATTATTTCCATAGGTCTAGTGATCGCCTGTCATATCTTCAGGTTTTACCCAAGCGTCAAATTCTTCAGAAGTCACATAGCCCAGCGATAGAGCAGATGCTTTTAGTGTTGTTCCTTCTTCATGGGCTTTATTTGCGATCTCAGCAGCTTTGTAATATCCAATTTTGGTATTTAAAGCCGTTACAAGCATTAGCGAATTGTTTACCAATTCATCAATTCTTTTGTGATTGGGTTCAATTCCATCAACACAATTTATTGTAAAACTTACACAGGCATCACCGATCAATTGAGCCGACTGTATGATGTTGGCAGCCATTACAGGTTTGAATACATTCAATTCATAATGTCCTTGAGTTCCCGCAACGCTTATGGTTACATCGTTCCCCATAACCTGTGCACAAACCATCGTGATTGCTTCGCATTGGGTTGGGTTTACTTTTCCGGGCATGATTGAGCTTCCCGGCTCGTTAGCTGGAATTATAATTTCTCCAATTCCAGAGCGTGGACCAGAAGACAGCATTCGAATGTCATTGGCTATTTTGTTTAGCGATACAGCGATTTGTTTAAGGGCTCCGTGGGTTTCAACGATTGCATCATGAGCTGCAAGTGCTTCAAACTTATTATGAGCCGTTATAAAGGGGAGTTCAGTAAACGCTGCAATGTACTTTGCTACGAGTTCAGAATAGCCCTTAGGTGTGTTTATTCCAGTTCCTACTGCCGTACCTCCAAGCGCTACTTCTGACAAATGCTTTAAAGTGAAATTTAAGGCAGCCAATCCATGATCCAATTGAGAAACATAGCCCGAAAATTCTTGACCTAAGGTAAGGGGAGTGGCATCCATCAAATGGGTACGCCCAATTTTAACTACAGATTTAAAAGCCTTTGCTTTTGCATCGAGTGCATTTCGGAGTTGGGTAATGCCCGGAATCGTATTATCAATAATTTTTTTATAGGCTGCAATGTGCATTCCCGTAGGGAACGTATCATTAGACGATTGTGATTTATTTACATCATCGTTAGGGGCTAGGGTTTTATCACCCGCGCCTAGTGTGTTTCCAGCAAGTACATGAGCACGATTGGCAATCACTTCATTGACGTTCATGTTGCTCTGTGTTCCCGATCCTGTTTGCCAAATCACCAATGGAAACTGATCGTCCAGTTTTCCTTCTAAAATTTCATCACATACTTGTGCGATTAAATCACGTTTATTTAGATCCAAAACACCCAACTCATGGTTGGTGTAGGCAGCTGATTTTTTTAAGTAAGCAAAACCTTGAACAATTTCAATCGGCATAGAAGCTGAAGGACCAATTTTGAAATTGGATCGTGAGCGTTCTGTTTGAGCGCCCCAATAAACGTCTGCGGGTACCTGTACATCTCCTAATGTGTCTTTTTCTATGCGGTATTTCATTATTTGTTTACTTTAAATTGTTCTCTGCAAAAATACTTAATTTTTATTTTAGAGCAAGCTGATGAGATCTCGGATTGAAAATATAAAAACACACTTTGAATTTATACTCTTAGGTTAAAAAAATAAAAAGATATCTGGGATTAGAATTATAAAAAACTTAATTTTGTTTAAATTTTACAACAATGTTCGAATTCGATCAATATTTAGGTTTTCTATCTTTTTTAACTATCTTATCCATTGGGTTTTGGTTGATGATTTTTTTACTAACCTTCGTGATTCCTTACTGGCTAGTTGGCTCGTTTTTGGAGTGGTTAAAAGAGCGTAAAGAAGCCAAGAAGGCAGAGCTTCAAGAATAGATATAGTTTACTTACTATTTGTAGCCGTTCCTTCGGTTTCTATCATACTAAAAAACCTCACAATTTAGAATTGTGAGGTTTTTTTATGGACTAAATCCTTTTATTTAAAAGTCAAAACCTTCTCCACCGTCACCGCCTCCTCTGTTAGCTGCCGAGCGTCTGCGTTTACTGGCTTTACTTTCGTTTATTTTATAAGTAAAAGTCAAAACATAAGTTGGGATTCTCCACTGAAATTCGGTGTAGGTTGAAAAGTTTTCACTGGTAGTAGTGCTTTTTCTTCTTCTAGAATTCAAAAGATCACTAGCACGCAATGAAAGGGTTCCTTTTTTCTTTAAAATGGTTTTGTTGATTGCGCCCGAAAGTGAAAACACTCCTTTTGATGTCGTTTGTGCGTTGGCTCTTGGACCAAAGTAGAACGCCCGTAATTGGGTGTCGAAGCCGCCAGGAAGTTTTACACTTGCGTTGATTCTACTGAACCAACTTACGATTTCTGCGTCAAAACTTTTACCAGCATAATCTCCAATAGTTTGGGAGTTGAAAATATTGAAATTTCCACTCAGCCGAACTTTTCGCGAGGGCGTATAGGTAAGCGTAAACTCAGTTCCTACACGGTTGTTTTCGGATAGATTGACTGAAATAGAGCGCAAAGCTGGAACCAAAGACTCATTTCCATTTTCATCTACCACTTCAATTATTTCTCCGGTTTCTTCTGTAATACGTTCGATGTTTTGGGTCGACTTTTGGAAATATACAGATCCGTTGAATGTGAATTTCTCCCAACGTTTCAAGTAACCCAAATCAAACGTATTGGAGTAGGATGGATCTAGATCCGGATTTCCTTGTCTAAAGAAGGTAATACTCGAACGCGATGGGAAGGGATTTAAGGACCACGCTCTTGGACGTCTTATTCTTCTGCTGAATCCAAGGGTTACATTTTCTTTTTCATTCATCTCATAGGAAAGGTTGACCGTAGGGAACCAGTCAGCATAATTCTTCTCTACTTTATCATTGGTAGTTCGTTGGTCTATGATGATGTTCGAATGCTCCATTCGAAGGCCTAATAAATATGAAAACTTGTCAATTTTCTTTCCAAACTGAGTATAGGCAGCATTTACATTTTCTGTGTAAGCCAAGATGTTTGAAAGATCGGTGTTTCTTACAAATACATTATTCTCTTGAATGGATACATTATAATCGTTTACCTGTGTTTTGAAGTTTCCGCGGTATCCAACCTCAAACTGGGTGTTCTCATCAATTGGCCAAACATAATCCAATTGGTATAAAATTCTTTTTTGAGATTCTGCAGTGAAAACTTCTTCTGGAATTGCGCTTGTGATATCAGAATCTTCGTCTTCAGTACTGGTTTCGTATTGAAATTCAGCTACCAATTCATGTCCTTCATCATCGAATTTTTTAGTGTAATTGGCTGTAAATTGTCTAGTTTCATCCAATTCTACTTCATTTTCAAAACGCTCAGAATTGAACGTTCCAGTAGCGTTGATCGATTCGATATAGGTTGACACTAAACTGTTGTTGTCGCTTTTTCTATAAAAGCCAGTAACCGTTAGAGATGTTTTATCATCGAGAATATATTCTAAACCGAGATTGGTGAAAAAGCTTTTTCGACCGCGATCGTAGTTACGACGTTCATTAGAAAAATTACTAGGATCGGTTCCATTAAAATATTCACTATTAAAAAGCCCTCCTCCTTCAGATTCGGAATCTCCAACCGTAGTTGTAGTAAAGATGTTTACTTTTTCGCTTCTCCAGTTTAATGAAGCACTTCCTCTAAAGTTTTTTGGAATCCCACTGTTTAAAATAATTGATCCGTTGAAACCGTCTAATTCGTTTTTCTTTAAAATAATATTCAAGATACCAGCAGTTCCTGCTGCATCGTATCGTGCAGATGGGGAGGTAACAACCTCTACTTTTTCGATCGACTCAGCAGGAATTTGACGTAAGCCTTCTGGGCCCGATAAACCAACAAGACCCGATGGTTTTCCATTAATCAAAATACGGACGTTATCATTTCCACGTAAAGAAACAATACCTTCTACATCTACAGAAACCGAAGGCACGTTATCTAAAACATCTGAAACACTTCCCCCACGAACGGTAATGTCTTTCCCCACATTATAAATACGTTTGTCTAAACGAATTTCTACTGTAGTTCGTTCACCAACCAATTCAACACCTTCGAGGGCTGAAGCTTCAATTTCTAAATTGATTGTACCCAAGTCTTTATTGGAACGAATTACAACACCTTCTTGGGTTATGGTTTTAAAGGAAATATATTCTGTACTGATGTTATATTTCCCAGGGAATACTTCAAAAGAAAAAGTACCGTCTGCTTTGGTAATTCCCCCTTGTAACATCTCAGGACGCCGATCATTTCTCAAAGTAATGGTTGCGTACTCGAGGGGTTCTAGGGTTTCAACATCAACTACTTTTCCAGTAAGGAGCAGTTTTTTAAAATTTTGAGGACGTTGGGCGAAGGTTAGGTTGATTGTAAGGAAAAATAAACTCAGCAAGGCGAGTCTAGAGGGAAGAAAATATAGTTTCATTAAATTTTTATTTATTTGACTGTGTCAAGTAGATAAGGTTTAATGGGATTCTAAAAAATGAATCAATTGGTCGATGGGCCTACCGATCACAGCATTTGTACTACTGGATATGATTGGCCTTTCTATTAATTTCGGATGTTTGGTTAAGAGTGCAATAATTTCTGACTTTGAGAAGTTTTTCCCTCTGTACTGCTCTTTCCACAGGGCTTCATTTACCCGAACCAATTGCATTGGATCCAAATTTAGGAGTAGAATTAACTCTTCAATTTGTTTTTCGCTGAGTGGATTTTTTAAATATTCAACAATCTCAGGTTTTAATCCCTTTGACTCTAGAAGCTCCAATGCTTCTCTCGATTTTCTGCACCGTGTATTGTGGTAAATTGTAAGTTTCATCGATTATCTTTTTTATAGCGTTATGTAGGCAACTAGATCGTTAGCTAATTGTTCGGGGCTATGAAATTGAATGGAGTGAATTCCTAAGGCACGTGCAGCTTCTATATTGCGTAAATTATCATCAATAAATAGAGATTCTTCGGCTTTAAGATCAAAACGACTGAGGGTCAATTCATAGATTTCAGCAAACGGTTTTCTGGTTTTTTCTTCTCCAGAAACTAAGATTCCTTCAAACCATTGTAAAAACTCAAATTTTGCAATGGCTTTTGGAAAGGTTTCATGGCTCCAATTAGTGAGGGCAACTACCTTGTAGTTTGGATTGTCGGTGCATTGTTTTAAAATGTCTACAGTCCCTTGAATTTGATCTCCCAACATTTCATCCCATCGTCCGTAAAATATTCTGATTTCCTCTTCGTATTCTGGAAATAAAGCGATGCGTTCTTCTGTAGCCTTTGCCATAGGATAGCCAGCATCTTGGTTTTCGTTCCAGTCCTGAGTGCATACTTTATTGAAAAAATGTGCCATTTTATCCGGATCATTTTTAAAAACATGTTTGTATACTTTATCAGGATTCCAGTCAACAAGGACACCACCGAGGTCAAAAATTATATTCTTAATGTTTGCATTGCTTTCCATAGGGTTTTGATTTTTTATTTAGCATTCTATTATTCAGACTCATTTTGTCCCATCATCATTAAATAGGCTTTCAGAAAGGGGTCAATTGCACCATTGAGTACAGCATCCACATTGCCTGTTTCGAACTGTGTTCGTACATCTTTTGCTAGTTTATAGGGGTGTAAAACGTAATTTCGAATTTGTGATCCCCATTCAATTTTCTTTTTAGAGGCTTCAATTTCTTTACGGGCAGCGAGTTTCTTTTGTAATTCTAATTCATACAACTGTGACTTCAACAATTGCATTGCCTTGGTTTTATTGTCCAATTGCGAACGCGTTTCAGAATTTTCTATTACAATTCCAGAAGGTTCATGTCGCAAGCGAACTGCAGTTTCAACCTTATTTACATTTTGTCCTCCTGCACCACTCGAACGCATGGTTTCCCAAGAGATATGAGCTGGATTAATTTGAATTTCAATGCTTTCATCTACCAATGGATAAACGTAAACGGAGGCAAATGACGTATGGCGCTTTGCATTACTGTCAAAAGGGGAGATGCGCACCAAACGATGGACACCATTTTCACCTTTCAGCCAACCAAAGGCAAAATCGCCTTCAATTTCTAGAGTAACCGTTTTTATTCCAGCTACATCCCCGGCTTGGTGATTCAATTCTTTGATCTTGTATCCTTGCTTTTCTGCCCACATCAAATACATGCGCATCAGCATTTCGGCCCAATCACAGCTTTCTGTCCCTCCGGCACCAGCTGTTACTTGGATTACTGCACTCAGTGCGTCTCCTTCATCGGAAAGCATGTTGCGAAACTCAACATCTTCTAAGCGCGATATTATGGAATCGTACAGCGCCATAACTTCTTCCTCTGAAACATCATCCGATTTGTAAAAATCAAGCAATACCTCAAGGTCTTCGTTCTGCTGCTCTAAGGTTTCGTAATCGCTTACCCACTTTTTAAGCGTCCGAAGGGATTTCATATGGGCTTCGGCCTTTGTAGGGTTGTTCCAAAAATCAGGGTCAAGTGTTACCTCTTCTTGGTTGCGTATTTCTATTTGTTTTGCATCAACGTCAAAGATATCGTCTTAGTGCCCCAAGGCGGTCCAAAATACTTTTATGTTGATCTGTAGTTAGCATATTGTAGTTTTATGTAAAAGTATAATTAAACTTCAAATCTCCCTTTTATTAACATTATTTTTTTAGCTTAGATTCAAAACTATTTGCAATGAAATCTATATTCAATTACCTCACTGTTTTCTTAATTCTGTGCTCTTTAACAGCACATGCTCAGCGTTCTAAGAAAAAGAACCTTAACGTTCAAGAAACAAAGCTGAATATGCTTCAGTCAAAGGCTCTTGCTTTTCAAGGCTTTTTTGACTTTTATTACGAAGAAAATTCGGGTAAAGTTTTTTTAAAGGTCGATAAAGAAAGTCAAGTCGATTCAGAATTTTTATACATCAACAGCCTCAGTGCTGGAATTGGGAGTAACGATATTGGCTTGGATCGCGGACAGTTGGGGGATGAACGGGTTGTATACTTCAGCAAAGCTGGGGGCAAATTACTTCTGATTCAACCCAATTTGAAATACCGAGCAACTACAGATAATGTCTTAGAAAAACAATCGGTGAAAGAGGCATTTGCCGAATCGGTTTTATTTGGTTTCCCTATTGTAGAAAACACACCTAGACACTATCTAATTGAGATCACACCCTTTTTAATGCAAGATACTCATGGAGTTTCTCAACGTTTGAAACGCTCAAAACAGGGCAATTATAAACTGGATAAATCTCGCTCTGCAGTATCCCTTGATCGAACAAAAGCCTTTCCAAAGAACATTGAATTGGACGTGCTTTTAACGTTTGCTGGAGAAGCATCAGGGAGTTGGATACGTTCGGTAACACCTTCTTCTAATAGTGTAAGTGTAAAGCAACACCATTCTTTTGTTGCCTTACCGGAGATTCCTTTTACGCCAAGAAAATTCGACCCTAGAAGTGGGGCAATACCTTTTTCGTATTACGATTATTCAACCCCAGTCGAGACTTCTACTCGTAAAGTATATGCCATGCGTCATCGATTAGAAAAAACAGACCCCAATGCAGCACAAAGTAAAGCAAAGGAACCGATTGTTTATTATTTAGACAATGGAACCCCTGAGCCTGTCCGTTCAGCCTTACTAGAAGGTGGGAGTTGGTGGAACGAGGCTTTTGAAGCAGCTGGTTTTATAGATGCTTTTCAAATTAAAATACTTCCAGATGACGCAGACCCGTTGGATGTGCGTTATAATGTAATTCAATGGGTTCATCGGTCTACACGAGGGTGGAGCTATGGTGCAAGCGTGGTCGATCCTCGATCGGGTGAAATTCTTAAAGGGCATGTGAGTCTCGGTAGTTTACGCATTCGTCAAGACTTTATGATTGCTCAAGGGTTAACTAAAGATCCTTATGCCAATGGAAATACTGATGAAACCAAGATGTCTGAACTTGCCATTGCTCGTATCCGCCAACTTTCGGCTCACGAAATTGGGCATACCCTTGGTTTTGCTCACAATTTTGCTGCAAGCAC
>DLQQ01000050.1:0-23232 GCA_002477625.1 Candidatus Arcticimaribacter sp. UBA7428 | reverse complement strand
AATTTCATATGAAAATGCATATGCTGTCGGTATGGGTGCCTGGGATAAAACCTCCGTTCGCTATTCTTATAGCGAGTTTCCAGAAGGAACAGATGAGACTAAGGAACTCAATAGCATTCTAGAAGAAAGTATTCTTAAGGGAAACCGTTTTATTTCGGATCAAGATGCTCGCCCCATCGGCGGTGCACATCCCTATGCCCATTTATGGGATAATGGGACAAGTGCAATTGAAGAATACAACCACCTGATCAAGGTACGTTCCCTTGCTTTACAAAACTTTTCTGAGGATCAGCTCAGAGTGGGAGAGCCCTATTCGGTTTTGAATGATCGTTTAGTACCCATGTATTTCTTGCACCGATATCAAGCGGAAGGCATTGTTAAACTGATCGGTGGTGTCGACTATTCTTATGGGGTTAAAGGACCTATTCCTTTTGAAATTGCTACCGTAGCTGCCGAAACTCAGAAAGAAGCATTGATAGCTATGATCAATTCATTATCATCCGAAGTTTTGGCTATTCCAAAGCCATTATTGAAGCAGTTGCCACCAACAGCCTTTGGCTATTCGGCAACACGTGAAAGTTTTAGATCACAAACTGGAAGAGTATTTGATGTACTTGGAGCTCCAGCGTCCCTTGGAAAAGGAATTCTTCAAATGATTTTGAATCCAGAACGGGTATCGCGTTTGATACAACAAAAGGCATTGGACGTCAATCAGCTATCATTTGATCAATTAGCAAATGAATTGACAAAATCAATTTTTAAAAAACAATATCGCGATTCCTATCATCAGGCAATTCAAACCCAGCTTAAGGAGAGCTATTTGAATGTACTTTTTGATCTTCATGCAAATAACAACACCACGGCCTCGGTTAAAGCCATTAGTTTTGGTGTTATAAAAAGAATTGAAAACGGTTTAAAGAAAAATACTTTAGAGCCACACCGAGCTTATTACATCAATAAAATCAAACGCTTTTTAGATGATCCTGAGGCCTATGAAGTTCAGGAGACCCCGGTGCTTCCTGATGGATCGCCGATAGGCACAGATGCATTTTGCAGCCAGTTTACGCTTTAATACTAGTAAAAATAAATTGAATACAAACTATATTTTCTACACGTGAAAGTAAATTTAATCAGTGATACCGTGACTCTCCCATCGCCGGGCATGCTTGATGCTATGCAAAATGCAAAGGTTGGTGATGATGTATTTAAAGAAGATCCAGCAGTAAATGCCCTTGAGGAAAAGGTCGCTCAGTTGTTTGGAAAGGAAGCAGCCTTGTTCTTTCCATCGGGAACCATGGCCAACCAAACGGCAATTAAAATTCACACCCAACCGGGCGAACAATTGATTTGTGACCACTATGCACACGTTTTTAATTATGAAGGCGGGGGCGTTAGTTTTAATAGCGGTGTTTCGTGCGCTTTAATCGTAGGAGAGCGTGGTCGTATTACTGCGGAGCAAGTTGCATCAAAGATCAATCCTCCCGATTTTTATCACTCGCCATTATCGACATTAGTGTGTTTAGAAAACACCACAAACAAAGGCGGAGGCGCCTTTTATGACCTCAATACAATTGACGCGATTCGTTCCGTTTGCGATGAGCATCATTTAGGATTGCATCTCGATGGGGCACGCCTATGGAATGCATTAGTCGCTTCTGGTCAAGATGCCCAAAGCTATGGAGCCTTATTCGATACCATCTCGGTGTGTTTCAGTAAAGGTCTTGGTGCACCCGTTGGCTCTGCATTAATTGGAAGTAAAGCCGCCATGGAGCAAGCACTTCGTGTACGAAAGATATTTGGTGGGGGAATGCGGCAAGCAGGGTTTTTAGCTGCAGCCGCCTCTTATGCAATTGACCACCAATGGGAATCCCTATCCGAAGATCACCGGAAAGCTAAAGAATTGAAAAGTGCTTTAGAACAACTGCCCTTTATTAAAAAAGTTGAGGCTGTTGACACCAATATTGTTATTTTTAACTTATTGGATACTACAAAAGAAGCAGCTTTTATGAATAAATTACAAGAACATAAAATACGATTCATTTCAATGGGTCAAGGCAAACTCCGAATGGTTACTCACCGAGATTATACCCAATCTCAACATCAATACATGCTCGATATCTTACAGAATTTAAACTTTTAACCCCATGCATTTTCCTACGAAATTTTTTAACAGAACCACATTCATCCTGATTTTTGGTGTTATTTTCGCCCAATCTTGTGATACCAATAAGAAAACGACACCCATGAAAGACCTAAAGCCACCAACAGCAGATCAGAAACCCCATCAACATAAAATCCATAACGACATTCGAATGGATGAATATTTTTGGCTGAAAGAGCGTGAAAATCCCGAAGTAATTGATTATTTGGAACGGGAAAATGATTTTTATGCTAAATCAACTGCGCATACAGTTGACTTTCAAAACGATCTTTTTGAGGAAATGAAAGCCAGAATCAAAGAAGATGACAGTTCGGTGCCTTATTTCTACAATGGATACTGGTATATCAGTCGCTATGAAATAGGAAAGGAATATCCTATTCACACGCGTAAAAAAGGTTCTATTGATGCAGATGAAGAAATTTTATTCGATTGTAATGAAATGGCAAAAGGGCATGAGTACTTCCGATTAGTTGGAATTAGCATCAGTCCTGATAATACCAAAGCTGCTTTTGCAGTGGATACTGTTTCGCGCAGACAGTATACGATGAAGGTAAAGGATTTGGTTTTGGGTAACTACCTTGATACCTCAATTGAAAACACAACAGGAGGAAGTGTATGGGCTAAGGATAACGAAACCTTGTTTTATACTCAAAAGAATCCCGTTACCCTGCGTTCGGAGGCAATTTACAGACACAATATCAATTCAACTTCAAATGAAACTACTTTAGTTTACGAAGAAAAAGACGATACCTTTTCCGTATATGTAATGGATTCGAAGTCTGAGGATTATATTTTTATTTCATCCTACAGTACACTTACAACTGAATTTCAATACATCAAAGCGGATGCACCATTAAGTGAGTTTAAACTCATTCAAAAAAGACAACGTGGATTAGAGTATAGTGTATCCCATTTCGAAGATTACTTTTATATTTTCACCAATGCCGATGATGCATTCAATTATAAAATAATGCGAACACCCGTTACCAAAACTGAGCGTTCCAATTGGGTAAATTACATCGATCACCGTTCTGATGTATTGTTGGAAGATTTGGAAATGTTTAAGGACTATATGGTGCTTACGGAGCGAGAAAATGGGCTTTCAAAAATCAGAATACAGTCTTGGGATGGGAAGAAAGACTTTTATCTTCCAATTGACGGAGAAACCTATACCCTATATACATCTACTAATGTTGATTTTAACACTACAAAACTCCGCTATTCATTCAATTCATTGACTACACCCTCATCTGCATTAGAGTATGATATGGCAACTGGTGAAGAGAAAGTATTGAAACAACAACAAGTTTTAGGAACATTTGACAAAAGCAACTATACATCTGTGCGTTTATGGGCTACGGCTGAAGATGGTGTGAAAATTCCCATTTCGATGGTGCATCACAAGGACACAGAATTGAATGCAGATACACCCATTTTATTGTATGCCTACGGGTCGTACGGATCGACTATCGATCCTAACTTTTCTACAACTCGTTTAAGTTTGTTGGACCGAGGTTTTGCATTCGCCATTGCACATGTTCGAGGGGGAGAATATATGGGACGAAATTGGTATGAAGACGGGAAATTATTCAAGAAGAAAAATACATTTTCAGATTTCATCAGTTGTTCAAAGTTTTTGATTGGAGCCTCCATGACATCGGCAGATCATTTGTATGCCTATGGTGGATCAGCTGGTGGATTGCTGATGGGTGTTATACTAAATGATGCGCCAGAATTGTATAAAGGAGTGATTTCTGCAGTACCCTTTGTAGATGTGGTAACAACCATGCTCGATGACAACATTCCGCTTACTACATCAGAATACGATGAATGGGGAAATCCGAGTGATAAAGACTATTATGATTACATCAAGTCTTATTCACCTTATGACAATGTAAAAGCACAAGCCTATCCCAATATTTTAGTTACTACAGGCTTACACGATTCTCAAGTTCAGTATTGGGAGCCTGCGAAATGGGTAGCCCGCTTACGCAAATTGAAAACAGACAGCAATCAACTGTATTTGGATACAAACATGAAAGCAGGTCATGGTGGTTCTTCTGGGCGTTTTGATGCGTTACAGGAAACAGCTAAAAAATATGCGTTTTTACTTGAGTTGGAAAAACAGATAAAGTGATATTTTTTCATTAAATTTAGATGTTTTTATTCAAACCCATTGTATGAAAAATAATATTCAAGCCTCCAAAAATATCCTCAACTTAATAGGTAATACTCCTCTGGTACAAATTGATAAAGTTGTACAAGGTTTCAAAGGTTCCTATTACGCCAAATGGGAGGCTGCCAATCCTGGTCATTCTAACAAAGATAGAATTGCACTCTTCATTATTGAAGAAGCAGAACGAACTGGTTTATTGCAAAAAGACAGCGTCATCATTGAAACTACTTCAGGTAATACCGGCTTCAGTCTAGCCATGGTTTCTCTAATCAAAGGATACGAATGTATTTTGGCAGTGAGTTCAAAATCATCAAAAGACAAGATCAATATGCTGCGCGCTATGGGCGCAAAGGTATATGTCTGTCCCGCTAATGTAAAAGCAGATGATCCTCGTTCATACTATCAAGTAGCCAAACGCATTCACGAAGAGACTGCAAAATCGGTCTACATCAATCAGTATTTTAATGATTTGAATATCCAAGCTCATTACCAAACTACTGGCCCAGAAATTTGGAAACAAACCAATGGAGCAATAACCCACTTAGTAGCTTGTAGTGGCACTGGTGGGACAATTTCTGGTTGTGGGCGTTTTTTAAAAGAACAAAATCCAAATATTAAAATAATTGGAGTAGATGCTTATGGTTCCGTTTTAAAGAAATACCATGAAACGAATGAGTTGGATGTAAATGAAATTTATCCCTACCGAATTGAGGGCTTAGGGAAAAATATGATTCCAACTGCTACAGATTTTGATGTCATTGACCATTTTGAAAAAGTTACCGATGAAGAAAGTGCCCATACTGCTAGAGAAATTTCTCTTAAAGAAGGTATCTTTGTTGGATATACCTCTGGTGCGGCAGTTCAGGCAATTAAACAGTTACATCAACAGTCTATGTTTGACAGTCACAGTAAGGTAGTAACCATATTCCCAGATCATGGTTCTCGATACATGAGTAAAATATACAATGATAAATGGATGCGTGATCAAGGATTCTTTGACAGCTATCATGTTCAAGATCCACAAAAAGTAGAATACATCCAGTAACTACCTCTATAAAAAAGCATAATGACAAACGATTTATTCGACAGAATATTAGATGATAAAGGTCCCCTTGGCAAGTGGGCAGCAGTAGCAGAAGGCTATTTTGTTTTCCCAAAATTGGAAGGACCAATTTCTAATAGAATGAAATTCCAAGGAAAAGAAGTGATTACGTGGAGTGTTAACGATTATCTGGGCTTAGCAAATCACCCTGAAGTTAGAGAAGCCGATACTAATGCCGCAAAACAATTCGGTTCTGCTCATCCAATGGGTGCCAGAATGATGTCGGGACATACCGACTTGCATGAGCAATTAGAAGAGGAACTCGCAGCCTTTGTCAATAAAGAAGCTGCTTACGTGCTTAATTTTGGATACCAAGGTATCTTATCAACCATTGATACTCTTGTCTCAAAAAACGACATCATTGTTTATGATGTTGATACCCATGCATGTATTATTGACGGAGTTCGCTTGCATCCAGGAAAACGCTATACCTATAAGCACAATGACATTGTTAGCTTAGAGAAGAATTTAGAGCGTGCTACCATCATGGCAGAAAAAACAGGAGGAGGGATTTTGGTGATCTCTGAGGGTGTTTTTGGAATGCGTGGTGAACAAGGTCGTTTAAAAGAAATTGCAGCCCTTAAATCGAAATATAAATTCCGTTTTTTAGTAGACGATGCCCATGGTTTTGGTACCCTCGGGTCTACTGGAGCAGGAGCAGGAGAGGAGCAGGGCATTCAAGATGCAATTGATGTGTATTTTGCAACCTTTGCAAAATCGATGGCATCAACTGGTGCATTCATTGCAGCTGACAAAGGTGTTATTGATTTTATGAAGTACAATATGCGTTCTCAAATGTTTGCAAAATCCCTACAATCGGTCTTAGTAGTTGGGGCTCTAAAGCGTTTGGACTTATTGCGAACACGACCCGAATTAAAAGCTAAGCTCTGGGAGAATGTCAATGCACTACAATCTGGACTGAAAGAGCGAGGTTTTGACATTGGAACTACGCAAAGCTGTGTAACGCCCGTATACCTCAAAGGGAGTATTCCAGAAGCCATGGTTTTAGTAAAAGACCTAAGAGAAAATCACAGTGTATTTTGTTCTATCGTTGTTTACCCCGTTATACCCAGAGGAATCATCCTACTCCGCTTAATTCCAACTGCAACCCATACGCTTGAAGATGTATCCCTAACCCTTGATGCCTTTACTGCCATACGGGAGCGTCTGGAGGCGGGTATTTACAAACGCATGTCGTCTGGGATTGTAGCATCATAGCTTAGTATTCAAAAACATTAAGTATAAAAAAACGCCTAAAGTAGTACTTTAGGCGTTTTTTAGTTTTTATAACTGTAAAGATTAGTCGTTCAACATGACCGGCATAACCAACATGGTAATCAATTCTCCTTCATCAGTTCCATCGATAGGAGTAATGATCCCAGCTCTGTTAGGCAAGGACATAGCTAAAGAAACTTCATCGACCGTAAGGTTATTTAGCATTTCAATGATGAATCTTGAATTGAATCCGATTTGTAAATCATCTCCTTGGTATTGACAATTTAAGCGTTCTTCAGCTTTGTTACTAAAGTCAAAGTCTTCAGCAGAAATATTCAATTCTGCGCCCGCAATTTTTAACCGAATTTGATGTGTTGTTTTATTTGAAAAAATACTAACACGGCGCAGCGAGTTTAAAAAAGGCTCTCGTGCGATGGTCATTACATTCGGATTTTCCTTGGGAATTACCGCTTCATAATTAGGATATTTTCCTTCAATCAAACGACAACTTAAGGTGGTGCTCCCAAATGTAAATTGTGCGTTGGTATCGTTATACTCAATAGTAATATCCTCTTCACTTCCCTGTAAAATTCCCTTAAGAATTTGTAGTGCTTTTTTTGGCATGATGAATTCGGCAGTACTATCGGCTTGAAGATCCGTTCGGGTGTACTTCACTAATTTATGTGCATCAGTTGCGACAAAGGTTAGTGCTTCCGTTGAAAACTGGAAAAACACACCACTCATTACGGGTCTTAAATCGTCGTTACCAGATGCAAATAAAGTCGCATTGATCGCAGTTGCTAAAATATCGGCCATCAGCACTGTTTTACTGGGATCTTTAATATGGACCGCTTTCGGAAATTCATCTCCTGGAACATAGGCCAAAGCATATTTCCCATTGTTTGCGCTAATTTCAACTGTATTATTTTCCAAAACCATGAAGGTGAGTGGTTGTTCTGGGAATGTTTTTAGTGTATCCAACAACAAACGTGCAGGTAGTGCTATGGTTCCGCTTGTATCGGACTCTACCGAAATACTAGATGACATACTGGTCTCTAGGTCAGAAGCCGTAAGTGTTAGACGATCTGTTTGAAGCTCAAACAAAAAGTTATCTAGTATGGGAAGGGTGTTTGAGTTATTGANNAACTCCACCAAGGGTTTGCAGTTGTTTGAGTAGTTGATTACTCGATACAATGAATTTCATAAATGGGCTCTGTTTTATTCAAAGATATTTTAAATGCTTTTAAAAGCGAAAGAAACTTATCAACACTTATTGGCGATAACTTTTGAGTCGGTAACCATTAAAAATTAGTCCGAGAATAAGGAGGATTAATAAAGGTGCAAATAATCCAAAATAGCGCCAGTAGAGCAATTCTGATTCTGTTTTAGCAGTATCCAATAATGCGATTTTAATTTCTTTAGCACGGAGGCTAAGAAACCTATTGTCTTCAATAAGATAATGAATTGTATTTTTTAAGAACTGCTTATTACTATAAAAATTATTGGTCCACTTATCGTAGCCTAATTCTAACGGTTGCCCTTTATCGATTTGATTTTCAAGTAGGTTTCCATCCGAGAAAATAGCCATACGCGCCGGCTGAATTTCTTTGGACTTCCATTCAAAAGGCTGAATTCGATTGGTGTATAGCGAATTGAATCGCCCTTCAAGTAAAACACCTAGGGTTTGCTTGCTGTCTGTAAAAAGCGAGGGTTTGATCGGCTCTGTTGCGCTAGACAAGTTAATAAGAGAGGGGATTCCTTCGATTTTGGAAAGGGAGGAAGACTGAATCAACACTGTTTTTTTCACTTTATTCTTGAGCGTATCGATGGGGCTTGCAAATTGAAAATGTACCGAACCAACAGCCGAACCTATAGGGTGATCTTGATTAGGCGCTGCAAGCGGATTATAAGGCCATGGGTATGGTAAATATTGCGAAGCATTCTGTTGCCCTTGTGCCAGTACTATTGGAGCACTGTAGAGGTCTTTTACAAGTTCTTGTCGCAAACGAAACCCAAACTTAAAAAATAAATCATCTAATTCGAGTGCATTGCCATAACTAACCGTTGTTCCTGATAATGCATATAAGCTATCCTTTTGCACATGTACAGGATCAATTAAATACATGCTATTACCGCCTTGTTGTGTGTATTGATCAAGAATGAATTTATCTGTATTTGAAAATACCTTTTTGGGATTAGAAACCAGTAACAAATCAAAACGATTTAGGTTCTCTAATGTTTTCTCAGGAGTTTCTGGAAATGCTTTAAGGTCAAAAGCCGCTAAATTATAATAGGGCAGTAGATCTTGTAGGAAATTGGTAACTAAAATATCTTTTGAGGTTTCGTGGGAACTCAGTACGGCAATTTTCTTTTTTTCTTCTAAAAGGATTTTATAAACGCCATCCAGTATTGCGTATTCTAGTTGCTGTATGGATTGAAGTATACGTTGTTCGGGACTATCGCCTAAATTCTTTTGAAGCAAGGAGACACGAACGGTTCGATCACCATAATTCAATAACATCCAAGGGAAAACATAGGATTGCTCAACGGCCTGATTTTCTCGTTCTACAACAAGCTCAGGAAAAAGACCGTATTGATTCATTTCTTCTAGAAGTTGCTCGGCATCGTCGGAGCCTTTGAAGGGGTCAATAAATTCATAGTAAAAACGATCGTTTTGAGCGGTTATACTTTGTAATATTACCTCAGTTTCTGAACGCAAACGCTGGTATTCTTGTGGGAGTTTTCCATTTAAAAAAACATCAATTCGAATGGGCTGATCTATGGATTTTATAAATTCTTTACTGGGATTGGACAAAGAGTAGCGATGGTCACTGGTTAGATCCCAGCGCACAGTATAGAACGAAGCAAGGATTTGAACGAGCACTACAACCGTACAAACGAAAAGAATTCTATAGGTGGTAGATTGATTCATTATCGCTTTAATTTATGAAGTTGATTAACAGCGAAAAAAATAAAAAGAAAAAGTTGCCCTAGAAAATAAATTAAATCTTTACTATCAATAATCCCCTTACTCATTTGATTGTAATGGGAGCTAATTCCAACGGCATTTAAAAAGCTGTAAATCGTATTGTCAGAAAAGTAAAGTGAAGCTTCTCCCCAGCCATAAAAATGGAGAAAACAAAGCAAGACAGCGGCTAAAAATGCAACCACTTGATTTTTTGAGAAACAAGAGCAGCATAAGGTGATACTGGAAAACAAAGCGGCTAAGAAAAAGAGTCCTAGGAATGATCCCCAAAATGCGCCCCAATCAAAAACATCAGACTCAAGTTTCAATTCTAAAACAACATATATATATATAAAACTTGCTACAAGACTGCAGCCGATTAGAAATAACATCCCCAAAAATTTCCCTAAGATCAATTCCCAAATAGCAATGGGTTTGGTGAAAAGTAAAGCGATTGTTCCGGATTTAATTTCTTCTGAAAAAGCTTTCATCCCGATAGCTGGGATAAGAAATAAGAACAACCAAGGCATCAATTCGAAATATAAATTAAGGTCGGCAAAACCAGAGTCAATCAAATTGAAAGCATTTGTAAAAACCCAAAGGAGCAAACCGTTTATGATAAAAAACACAGCCAGTATACTGTAACCCAAGGGGGTTGTAAAAAAGGATCGTATTTCTCTCTTGGCGATGGCCAGCATATTAATTGAATTTAATCGTTACGGTATCTCTGAATTCAAGCCCAAAGAGGCTTTGCGCACTCCCAACAGTTTGAGGATTACTTTTGTATATGGAAAGCTCCAGGTGTCCAGCAGCATTGAATAACGCAATTTTCTTCCCATCTTGGTCACGGTTTTCCTTTGGTACATTGAAATTTATAGCCTCTGTATAGGAAGTATGAATGGAGTTGAATTTTATACTTTTTGCAAAAATTGTAAAGGCACGCCCTTTTCTATATTCATTAAATAATTTTTCAGTAATGTTGGTTACCACATTCCCAAAGTTATCAATATAAATAACACTCCCAAGAATTTGATCCTCTGCTGGATTGATAACGGGTCTTACTCCAGTAACTTCCTTAATCTCTGTTATGGATTTCCCAATAACATCTAAACTGCCTTTTCTTGAAATATGCCCAGCAACTTTTACAAAAACATCTAAAACTGGAAAAGAAGAGGTGATGTTGTTGTGGATATTAATTTCTACTAGCTTGTCTGGAACACGATCGTCTTTAATCAATGACAAAATACCGTTGTTTGCCCCGATAAAAAAATGTCCGTCGAACAACATGACTATATGCGAGTTCTCTGGGCTGAATTCAGAATCGACACCCACTATATGAATACTCCCTTTTGGAAATGCTTTGTATGCATTTGTCAAGATGTAAGCCGCTTCGGTATGATTAAAAGGGCTCACTTGGTGGGAGATATCAACAATATGAGCATCCTTGATTTCTTGATGTAATTCAGCCTTAATTGCCGCCACAAAGTAGTCCTTTAATCCAAAATCGGTAATCAGGCTTACTATTGACATAAAGAAACGATATATTTTAAAAGTTATTTAAACTAAAACAGTAATTTTGAAATACAAACTTACAAATCCTTAAAGAAAATAACCTTAAAACGCAGTGGCTTTTGAATGAGATAAAAATTGAGTTAGTTGAAGTAAATCCGAGAGAGTTCTTTGGTGATCAAAACACCAATGTTGAATTGTTGCGAACCTATTTTCCAAAGCTGAAAATAGTAGCACGTGGGAATACCATAAAAGCCTTCGGTGAAGAGGTAATTTTAGATGAATTTGAAAAGCGTATTGAAATGCTTGTTGCTCATTTCACAAAATTCAATAAACTCGATCAGGATACTCTAGAACGTATTCTAACCGCAGACTCTTCGAAGGCAATAGAAGCAATGGACGACAAGGAATCTTTTATTGTTCACGGAGTCGGAGGAAGAACCATCAAGGCCAAAACAATCAATCAGCAACGTTTGGTTCAACTCAGTAAAAAAAACGATATGCTCTTTGCAGTTGGCCCTGCTGGAACTGGAAAAACCTATACATCCGTTGCGCTAGCGGTTCAAGCCCTAAAAGAAAAACAAGTAAAACGGATCATTCTTACACGTCCTGCAGTAGAAGCAGGGGAGAACCTTGGTTTTTTGCCGGGGGATATGAAGGAAAAGCTCGATCCCTATATGCAGCCTTTATACGACGCACTACGCGATATGATTCCCGCAGAGCGTTTGGCTTCCTATTTAGAAAAAGGCACCATTCAGATAGCTCCATTAGCCTTTATGCGCGGTAGAACACTCGATCATGCCTTTGTTATTCTTGATGAGGCTCAAAATACAACCCATGCGCAGATGAAAATGTTTTTGACGAGAATGGGAACGCACGCCAAATTCATCATCACAGGCGACCCCGGGCAAATCGATTTACCCCGAAGAACAATTTCTGGACTCAAAGAAGCCTTACTTGTTTTAAAAGAAACAGACGGAATTGGCATGATTTATTTAGATGATAAGGATGTAATCCGTCACCGACTCGTTCGAAAAGTAATAGAAGCTTACAGAAATATTGAGCACCAAAATTAATACCAATACATGAATACACTATTAGCATCGTCTTTTTCCCTTCCGGGCCAGCAATCCAAATACATTGGGAAGGTTCGTGAAGTCATTAGTCTTGAAAACGATTTACTGGTTATGATTGCTACCGACAAGCTTTCGGCTTTTGATGTAGTAATGCCTAAGGGAATCCCTTATAAAGGACAAATTTTAAATCAAATTGCTACCCATATGATGGATGCAACCAAGGATATTGTTCCGAATTGGTTGGAGGCTACCCCAGATCCTTCGGTAGCGATAGGCAAGCGTTGTGAGCCGTTTAAAGTTGAAATGGTTATCCGAGGCTACCTTTCGGGTCATGCCGCACGGGAGTATAAATTAGGTAAAAGAATTCTTTGTGGCGTTGCTATGCCAGACGGAATGATTGAAAACGATCCCTTCCCTGCGCCCATCATTACTCCAGCTACAAAGGCAGAAGAAGGTCATGATGAGGATATTTCAAGAGAAGAGATTATACGCCAAGGAATTGTATCTGAAGCAGATTATATCGTATTAGAAAACTATACCCGAGCTTTATTCGAACGTGGAACTCAGTTAGCTGCTGATAAAGGATTAATTCTTGTCGACACTAAATATGAATTCGGTAAAACAGCTGATGGAACTATTGTGTTGATAGATGAAATCCATACACCCGATTCCTCCCGATATTTTTATCAAGAAGGTTATGCTGCACGTCAGGCAAAGGGGGAAACACAAAAACAACTCTCCAAAGAATTTGTTCGTCAGTGGCTTATTGCGCACGGATTTCAGGGCCTTGAAGGGCAACAAATTCCTGAAATGAGTAATGCGTACATCCAAGAGGTTTCGGAACGTTATATCGAATTATACGAACACATAACGGGTAAGAAATTTATAAAAGCTGATGTGGCTACGATTGAAAAGAGAATCGAAACGAATATTCTTTCATATTTAAAAAAAAGATAATGGATTCAATAAAAAACATATTGTTTTTTATTGAATCCATTATCCTACAACCACTTAATAGTTTTCAACTTTTTTTGTTAATTTTTTTTACTGCAATTAGCTCCAAATTTTTCGATGGAACTATTATATTAGCCGATATCTCCTATGGCAGAAAACTCGCAATATACCGAAGACAATATACGATCACTTGACTGGAAAGAGCATATTCGCATGCGCCCGGGTATGTATATTGGTAAGTTAGGTGATGGATCTTCTCCAGACGACGGGATTTATATCCTGCTTAAAGAAGTTCTCGATAACTGTATTGATGAATTTGTAATGGGCGCAGGGAAGACCATCGAAATCTTGATTAAAGACCAAGAAGTGAGTGTTCGTGATTACGGACGTGGAATTCCATTGGGCAAAGTAGTGGATGTAGTTTCTAAAATGAATACAGGGGGTAAATACGATTCCCGAGCCTTTAAAAAATCTGTTGGACTTAATGGAGTAGGGACAAAAGCAGTAAACGCTTTGTCGTCTGCTTTTAGAGTCGAGTCGAACCGGGATAACCTTTCAAAGTTTGCAACTTTCGAAGCTGGAAATTTAATTGAAGATGCCGCTCCCCTTGAAAGTTCCAAAAGAAAGGGAACCAAAGTAACTTTTACACCCGATACGACCATCTTTAAAAACTATCGTTACCGCAATGAATACATTGTGAAAATGATTAAATATTATGTCTACCTCAATCCTGGATTGACAATTGACTTTAATGGGGAAAAGTATTTTTCAGAAAACGGGTTAAAGGATTTATTGGAAGACATCATCAATGAATCGGATTTACTTTATCCCATCGTTCATCTACGCGGCAATGATATTGAAGTTGCCCTCACACACAGCAGAACACAGTATAGCGAGGAATACCATTCATTTGTGAATGGCCAAAACACTACCCAAGGTGGAACACACTTAGCGGCGTTTAGAGAAGCAGTAGTCAAGACGGTGCGGGAATTTTTTGGTAAAAATTACGATGCCTCTGATATTCGAAAATCCATAATTGCAGCTGTAAGCATCAAGGTTATGGAACCTATTTTTGAATCGCAAACCAAAACCAAATTGGGATCCACCGAAATGGGCGAAAAAATGCCTACAGTTCGGTCGTATATCCATGAGTTTTTAGGAACACAACTGGATAATTTTTTACATAAAAATCCAGATACTGCAGAGAAGATTCAACGTAAAATAATGCAGGCTGAAAAAGAGCGCAAAGAGTTATCGGGTATCCGAAAACTTGCGCGTGATCGTGCTAAAAAATCGAATTTACACAATAAAAAATTACGAGATTGTCGTGTGCATTTAGGTGATCTTAAGAAAGATAGAAGACTCGATTCCACGGTATTCATTACCGAAGGTGATTCTGCAAGTGGGTCGATTACCAAGTCAAGGGATGTGAATACACAAGCCGTTTTTAGTTTGCGAGGAAAGCCGTTGAATACTTTTGGTATGACGAAGAAAATTGTCTACGAGAATGAAGAATTTAACTTGCTACAAGCAGCACTCAACATTGAAGATAGTTTGGCAGATTTGCGGTATAATAATATCGTAATAGCTACCGATGCTGATGTCGACGGTATGCACATTCGCTTGCTGTTAATTACTTTTTTCTTGCAGTTCTTCCCAGAATTAATCAAAGAAGGGCATTTGTATATCCTACAGACTCCACTTTATCGTGTTCGAGATAAAAAGCAAACCTTTTATTGTTATTCAGAACAAGAACGTGTAGATGCCATTGAGACCTTGAGAGGAAAAGCTGAAATTACACGATTCAAAGGCTTGGGAGAAATTTCTCCAGATGAGTTTAAACACTTTATTGGAGACGATATTCGTTTAGACCCCATCATGTTAGACAAATCGACAACCATAGAAGAATTACTCCAGTTTTACATGGGGAAGAATACGCCGGATCGACAAGAATTTATCATTAATAATCTAAAAGTAGAATTAGATTTAGCAGAATCGGAAAGCTAGAAATGGAAGAAAAAGAATTCTACGAGGAGGATAGTGGTGCAGCAGCACAAGGAAAGGACACCCTAGTAAAGGTAACCGGTATGTACAAGGATTGGTTCCTTGATTATGCTTCTTATGTTATTTTAGAGCGTGCAGTCCCAGCAATTTCAGATGGTTTAAAACCTGTACAGCGTCGAATTCTTCATTCAATGAAGGATTTAGATGACGGTCGATACAATAAAGTTGCCAATATAGTTGGGCATACCATGCAGTATCACCCTCACGGTGATGCTAGTATAGCCGATGCCATGGTACAAATCGGTCAAAAAGATTTGATGATCGACATGCAAGGTAATTGGGGGAACATACTCACCGGCGACCGTGCAGCTGCCTCTCGATACATTGAAGCAAGATTGTCTAAATTTGCTTTGGAGGTTGTTTTTAGTCCCAAAGTAACTGATTGGCAACTCTCATATGACGGTCGTAAAAAAGAACCGGTAAACCTTCCCGTTAAATTCCCATTACTACTCGCACAAGGTGCCGAAGGTATTGCTGTAGGTTTATCAACCAAAATTTTACCGCATAACTTCAATGAATTAATTCAAGCAAGTATTGCTTATTTAAAAGGTAAAAAATTCACTTTAGTTCCTGATTTTCAGACGGGTGGTATTATTGATGTTCAAAATTATAACGACGGACTTCGCGGCGGTAAAGTTCGGGTTCGTGCTAAAATTAGTTCCCAAGACAAAAATACCCTGATTATTACAGAAATTCCTTTCAGTACAACTACCTCAAGTTTAATTGAGTCGATTCTGAAGGCAAATGAGAAAGGAAAAATACGAGTGCGTAAAATTGAAGACAATACGGCTGCCAATGTAGAAATTCTGATCCATTTACCTAACGGAATTTCGCCCGACAAAACCATAGATGCATTGTATGCATTTACAGCTTGTGAAAGCTCGATATCACCTCTAGGTTGTGTTATTATTGATCATAAGCCCCACTTTATTGGTGTGTCTGACATGCTTCGTATCTCAACAGACTCCTCTGTTCAGACCTTAAAAAAGGAGCTAGAAGTAAAGCTGGATGAGCTTCAGGATCAATGGCACTTTGCTTCCTTAGAGCGAATTTTTATTGAAAATAAAGTGTATCGAGCTATTGAAGAAGAAGAGACTTGGGAAGGTGTTTTGAACGCAATTGACGAAGGCTTAAAACCGTTTACTTCAATACTCAAGCGCGCTGTTGTTGAAGATGATTTGGTTCGTTTGACAGAAATTAAGATTAAGCGAATTTCGAAATTTGATATCGACAAGGCACAGCAACGTATTGATGCACTGGAAAATGAAATAAAAGAAATTCAGAATTACCTGGATAATCTCATAGAATACGCAATTAATTATTTTACCCAACTTAAAAAAACGTATGGTAAAGATAAAGACCGTATGTCGGAGATTCGAACCTTTGATGATGTAGATGCAGCCAAGGTTGTTGTTCGAAACCTCAAGCTTTATGTGAATAGAGAAGAAGGGTTTATCGGAACATCTTTAAAGAAAGACGAGTATGTTTGTGATTGTGCAGATATTGACGATGTAATTGTGTTTACTCGAAGCGGTATTATGCAAGTTGTAAAAGTTGATAGCAAAGTTTTTATCGAGAAAGACATCATCTATGCAGCCGTTTTTAAAAAGAAAGATCAACGTACGGTGTATAACCTGATATATCGAGACGGAAAAGGCGGTAATTCTTATATCAAACGCTTCGCTGTTACTGGTGTTACCCGTGATAAAGCCTATCCGCTTACTCAAGGGAAGCCGGGTTCTCAAATACTGTATTTCACGGCCAATCCCAATGGAGAAGCCGAGATTATTACGGTAATTTTAAGGAATACAGGTACTGCTAAAAAATTGAAATGGGAGATTGATTTTGCCGACCTTCAGATCAAGGGGAGAGGCGTTAAAGGCAATATTGTTTCCAAACATAATATTCTTCGTGTTGAACTTAAAGAAAAAGGTGTTTCTACTTTAAAACCAAGAAGTATTTGGTTTGACCCCATCGTTATGAAGTTGAACGTCGACGATCGTGGAGATCTTCTCGGAGCTTTCCGAGGTGACGACAAACTCTTGATTATAAACAGCAAAGGAGATGCAAAAACCGTTACTCCTGATTTGAGCTTACATTTCGATGCGCCACCAGCAATTATGGAGCGATGGGTTGAAAACCGCCCGGTGACGGCTGTATATTTCGATGCTGAAAAAGAACGTTGTTTCATCAAGCGCTTTTTGATTGAAAATGAAAACAAGGAGGACAACTTCCTGAAAGAAGATGCAAAATTACTATTTGTATCTACCGAATGGCGTCCAGTAATTGAATTGATTTTTACAAAGCCACGGGGAGGTGATCCACTTCCGAACAAACGTATTGTTGTGGAGGAATTCATTGGCATTAAAGGATTTAAAGCTCTAGGAAATCAACTTACCCAAGATAAGCTCAAAGAGGTTGTTTTAGCTGAATCGTTGCCTTATGAAGATGCTGAAGAAGAGCCTCTTGATGATGTAGAAGTTGTTGACCCAAATCAATTGAAAGATTCAAATGATGACGAATCACAAATCAAACTAGAACTTTAGTTATTCTTTCTACCTTTTAGCTTCATATTCAAAAATTCATTCCCAAGCGAAAAACTGATTGCAAAGTATAGATACCCCTTGGGGATTGTTCCAACTTCTTTATTGAAGATTACAGTTTCAGACAAGTAAGCCCCTTCTGTGATCAGCATAAATCCGATTAGGATTAAAAAAGAAAGTCCCAAAATTTGAAGCGAAGGATGCTTTTCAATAAAAGCTGAAACGGGTTTTACAAAAGCCATCATAATTCCTACTGATGCAACAATAGCAATAACCATGATGGTCATTGCATTGGGTACTCCATTGGTCATTCCCACTGCTGTTAAGATGGAATCAAAGGAGAAAACAATATTGAGTAAGGTAATTTGAATGATTGCCTTAGAAAGCGATAACTTAATGGGAGCTTCATTTTTTGGAGTAGTTTCTGCTTCCACTTTTTCGAAAATCTCATGTGTACTTTTATAAAGTAAAAAAAGGCCTCCTAGGATAAGAATGACAGCTTGACCATTAATATTGGTTTTCAACCAAGATGTATTTGTGGTTAGCCATGAACTTTGCATTTGTACAACGACACTAATTCCGAAAAGCAAAACAATCCGAAGTAACATAGCAAGAAACAGACCGATATTCGTGGCCAATTTCTGATGCTGTACAGATAGTTTTTGGGTAATGATTGAAATAAAAATCAGGTTGTCAATTCCTAAAACAATTTCTAAAAAAGTGAGGGTTAATAGGGCACTAATAGCTTCTGAGGTTAGTAGGTGTTCAATAATTAGTCACTGATTTTAGTTACTGTCCCGCGCTGTTTGTTCTTGGTGTCTCCTACAACGGCATACTCAAAGTCATATTGGTTTTTACTTGTGGTAAGGATTTTTATAGCTAAGGGACGTTTATCCTGATTTGAGGTTGGGCGGAGTTTTGTTAATACGCATTCGCAGGAGTTGATCCAGCGGATTGATGCAGAATCAATTTTGCCTTCAAAGGTTTCGATCTCGTAGTTTGCGTTGCGGACGAAAGTTGATTGCATCATTTGATCTCCAACGATGGTTTTGAATTCGAAGGTTCCCTGATGAAACTGTTCGCAATTACGTTCGGTATTATAACAAGAGCAGCACAATAATAATATCCCAAAGGATAAAAAGATTTTCATATACTATTTTTGGATAAAAGTACTAAGATTTTCGCTGAATCACCTTAAAGCTGTCATCCTCATAAACGTAAATAATTTCTTTAATTGGAGCTGTATGCTCAGAATTTTTATTCAGCGTCATTTTAGGTTCAGTTATCTTTTCTTCTGGTTTAAGGTCAGTATTTTCGAATAGGGTAGTGGGAGCTTGTTCTTTAGGCTGTGGATTACCTAAAAGCAGCCAATCGTATTCCACTTCCTTAAAAGTAGCTTGAATTTTTGAGAGAAATTCTAAACTGGGTTTATTCCTGCCAGATAGAATATGAGAAATACCAGAACGCTGTACTCCAATTTTTTCTGCAAAACTTGCCGCATTTAGATCATGATCCTCAATCACTTTTTTTATCCGAGCTACTATAGCATCATAGTTTAACATTGTAACATATTGTAGTTGATGATGCAATATAGCAATAAAATCAATTCAATACAGCAGTAAATAAAAACTAATTATTTAAATAATCACTTCACATTTTGTCGTTAAACAACTGATAAATAATATATTAATTTAAATAATTGTAGATTGCGGCTCAAACAGTATCCAATTGTAAACTTTATCAGCACTTTTTGTATACAAAGTTAACTATTAAATGTATAACATTGTAAACTTGATTGTGTTTACATTTGTACACATGAAAAAAAGTAAGCTCGATCAAAGTCGACTGTTGTCACCTGCAACACTAAATAATTTCCTTAAGGAGAATGCATTATTTGATTCTTTAAGTGTCCTGGGTACCTCAGTTGAGCATAGACCTATATATTCCTATACTGTGGGTAAGGGGCCAAAAAAGATCCTAATGTGGTCTCAAATGCATGGAAACGAATCGACGACGACTAAGGCATTAGTAGAATTTTGGTTGTATTTAAAGACTCCTGAGGCAAAGCAAATGTTAGATGCCTGTACTTTTCTGATGATTCCTCAGCTAAACCCAGACGGTTCTGACGTTTATACACGAGTAAATGCGAATACAGTTGATTTAAATCGAGATGCGATTGATCTAAGTCAACCCGAAAGCCGAATACTTCGCGAGTTATATCAGCAATTTAAGCCCGATTATTGTTTCAATTTACACGGCCAAAGAACAATTTTTGCCGCTGGAAACAGTCAAACTCCTGCTACGATATCCTTTTTAGCACCCGCTGCTGATCAAGACAGAACAATCACACCCGCTAGAGAAAAGGCCATGAAGTTAATTGTCCTAGCCAATACCATGCTTCAGGAGCGTATTCCGGGAGCTGTTGGCCGGTACGATGACGGTTTTAACATCAACTGTGTTGGGGATTACTTTACGGCACAGAACACGCCTACGATCTTATTCGAGGCTGGACATTACCCATTGGATTACAAAAGGGTTAAAACAAAAAAATACATCTTCAATTCATTAGTAACAATGTCGCAGGCGATTGCTTCAGATTCTATAGAAAGGGTAGAGATGGCAGCTTATTTTGAAATTCCAGAAAATAAAAATCACCTCCGGGATATTGAGTTGTACAACTTAAAAAAAGCTCCAAACGGGAAGCCCGTTTTGGAAAACAACCTACTGATTCAGTTTAAAGAAGTGAAAAAAGGCAATGATATTGACTTTGTTCCAGAAATAGTCGCTGAAAGCGATGGATTGCATGGGATGCAACGAATTAATGCACAAGAACATGCGGCGTTAATGAATTTGTGTTTTGAAGCTGAAATTTCTAAAATAGAAAATTTAACAAAAAGGATTTCTTTGTTAAGTTTTCATCAATTAGTCTAAATCGTCGCAAATTCTGCAACGTTTTTTATATTTTTGCCATTAGAATTCAAAGAAAAATGATATGGCAAAGTTTAAACTAGATGAAGTAGATCACCAGATTTTAGATATTTTAATAGATAATACGCGGGTTCCTTTTACCGATATATCCAAAAAACTGTTAATTTCCGCAGGAACCGTACATGTTCGCGTTAAGAAAATGGAAGATGCTGGAATCATTAAAGGTTCGTCACTTAATTTAGACTACGAAAAACTTGGATATTCTTTCATTGCTTACGTTGGTGTTTTTCTTGAAAAAAATAGCACTACAAAGCAGTCTTTGATAGACTTAGAGAACATTCCTTTTGTTACAGTTGCTCACATTACTACTGGAAAATTCAATGTTTTCTGTAAAGTAAGAGCGCGGGACACCAAGCATGCCAAAGACATCATTTTTATGATCGATGACATTCAAGGGGTTTTGAGAACTGAAACTATGATTTCTCTCGAAGAGAGTATCAACGATAAAAAACGATTAATGCACAGTATTTTTAACGAGCTTTAAAAACAACATACTACTATCAACATGGCAAGAAAAACAAAATCGGAACGATTTAATGATTACGTTGTTTCTAAATTTGAAATTTACAATAGTTTATTCTTAAAATTACCCTTCGACTCCATACCTCAAACATCGCTTTTACTTCCATTATTTTCTGACTTTTGCACCAAAGGTTATGAGGCAGATCTGTCTCCAAAGCAAATCGTAGACAACTTCTTTGAGCGTTTTACTAAGGGAATGGAAGATCAAAACAAACATGATTTATTGTTTGGTTTTCTAAAATACATAGAGCGCCAAATTGTTTTATTTGATGCCATTGAAGATGCAGGTTTCTCTTATGTCAACAACATGCACGGTAGGGGAACTCTACGCTACATCAAAGAAGCGACAAAAACCAACAATAGTTTTTCGGAATTAAAAGAATACTTGAATCGTTTTAAGGTTCGTATCGTACTGACAGCTCATCCGACACAGTTCTACCCCGGTTCGGTTCTCGGAATTATAACCGATTTGTCTGAAGCGTTGAAAAATGACGACCTGGAACAAATAAAATTATTGCTTGCCCAATTGGGAAAAACTCGCTTTTTCAATAAAAAGAAGCCGACTCCCTTAGATGAAGCAGTAAGCTTGACTTGGTTTTTAGAAAATGTCTTTTATGAATCCGCTGCTGTCATCTACAATTATATTGAACAGCACGTTTTTGAAGGCGATCCAGTCGATAATTCAATATTTGATTTTGGTTTTTGGCCCGGAGGTGACCGCGATGGAAACCCCTTTGTTACCCCAGAAATTACAATTAAAACTGCAGAACGACTTCGATTTTCAATTCTAAGAAATTACTATAGGGATTTACGAAAACTTAAAAGAAAAATTACTTTTGATGTTGTTGATCAAAAAATAAGTGATTTAGAATCTAAAATTTATCACACCTTATTTGAGCCTGAGAAAGTAGAGCAAATTGATTCCCAATTTGTAATCAATGAGTTGATGGAAATTGAGCAGACTCTGAAGGATCGTCATCAAAGCTTGTATATAAATGAAATCATTGACTTACGCAATAAGGTCAAACTTTTTGGTTTCCACTTTGCTTCATTAGACATTCGTCAAGACTCGCGAATTCACAACCAAGTATTTGAAGCAATTGTTTCACACCCAAAAATACAGGAATACATCACCGGTTTACCTGAGAATTATTTAGAATTAGGTCTTGAAGAGCGTTTAGCAATACTGCCTCACCTAACGGGTAATGTTCCTGAATCCTTATTCGAGGACGACATTGTCAAGCACACAATTGGTTCCATTTATGCTATGAAAGCCATTCAGAAGAGTAATGGTGAAAAAGGTTGTCATCGTTATATAATCAGCAATTGTCAGAGTATTGAGAATATGCTGCAGTTGTATGCACTTCACCGAATTTGTGGTTGGGACAAACCAACAGTAGATTTAATTCCCCTCTTTGAAACCGTTGATGATTTGAGATCTTCTCAAGAAATCATGAACAGCTTATATTCCAATCCTGTCTATAGCGCACATTTGAAAAGTCGTAATATGAAACAAACCATAATGCTTGGTTTTTCTGACGGAACTAAAGATGGCGGATATTTCATGGCCAATTGGAGTATTTACAAAGCCAAAGAAGAGCTTTCGGATGTATCAAACGATTTCGGAGTAGCAGTTGCCTTTTTTGATGGAAGAGGAGGACCACCAGCACGAGGAGGCGGAAATACCCACCAGTTTTATGCTTCTATGGGCGATCGTATCCAAGCAGACGACATTCAATTAACCGTTCAAGGGCAAACCATCAGTTCTAACTTCGGAACAGTCGATTCAAGTCAATTTAATTTGGAGCAATTGCTTAGTTCAGGAATTTCAAATCAGGTTTTTAAGAATGATGATAATCATTTAGCAGACGAAGACCGTATGACCATGCAACAGCTAGCAGATACAAGCTACAAATCCTATTCTGATTTTAAATCGCACCCTAAGTTTGTTCCCTAC
>DLQQ01000014.1 GCA_002477625.1 Candidatus Arcticimaribacter sp. UBA7428 | reverse complement strand
CGTTCATCAATCAAAAGAATGATTTGATACACTTCGGGATGATTAGCAGCAATCGCATTTGCGATGTCTTTAAGCAGCATGGTCTTACCCGTTTTTGGCTGCGAAACGATCATGCCACGCTGTCCTTTCCCGATAGGAGAGAAGAGGTCGATGATTCGTGTTGAAATGGTACTCTGTCGCTCTGCTAACTTGAATTTTTCTTGAGGAAAAAGCGGAGTAAGGTGTTCAAAAGATACACGATCACGAACTACTTTTGGATCGAGACCATTGATTTTATTTACTTTAATTAATGGGAAATATTTTTCTCCTTCTTTGGGTGGACGGACGGTTCCAAGGACGGTGTCTCCAGTCTTAAGACCAAATAAGCGAATTTGAGACTGAGAAACATATACATCATCAGGAGAGGAGAGGTAATGGTAATCCGATGATCTTAAAAAACCATAGCCTTCAGCCATAATGTCTAAAACTCCTTCGGAATCAATAATCCCTTCGAATTCATAATCAGGTTCGCGGTAACGATTGCGTTTGTCTTTGTTGTGATTTGGCTCACCCTGATTTTTGTGCTTTTGATTGGGATTTTGTTTTTGATTTGGGTTTTGCTTTTGATTTGGATTCTGCTTCTGATTCGGGTTTTGGTTTGGATTCTGTTTTTGATTGGGATTCCCATTCTGTTTCTGATTGGGATTTTGTTTTTGATTTGGGTTCCCGTTTTGATTATAAGCTTTTGACTTCTCAGGATTATTTCTTTTTGGCTTCGTAGGTTCTTTCTCTTCTTGGGTGGAAGATTTTGAGCTTACCGCTGTATCGGGTTTACTTTCTTGTGTATCTGTATTTTTAGTCGGTTTGGACGTTCTTACATTTGGTTTTTTCGCTCTAACCACTTCTTCTTTTGGTGCAGTTGGAGCTGATGCAGCTGCGGGTGTAATGGGTACACTCTTTATCGCATCTGGATTTGCAGAAACATAATCTATGATTTGATAGATCAAATCCATTTTTTTGAGGCCAGTAATTCGCTTTACACCAATTGACTTGGCTATAATTTGTAAATCGGGTAGTTTTTTACTCTTTAATTCTGATATTTCGTACATTCTTTTTGTGAAATTGATTTACTCGGTAGAATCCCGGTAAATGTGAAGTTTGGTTGAAGAACAATCCTTGATTTGCCGATTGCTTCAACAATAATACGAAAAAAATATAACCCTCAATGAAAAATCTTTAATTTTGAAAAAAAAAATATAATGCTGCAAAGAATTCAGACCCTGTATACCCTTGTTTTCATAGCAATTACAATCCTTGTTATTGTTCGTTTTCCGATACCCTTAGACGATAACCCTGAGCGTATTTATGTGGTTCTCAGCAATATGCCTTACCTCTTTGTTTTACTTGCCTCTGTGAGTTTGATGCTGTTTTCCAAGCGGAGTTTTCAACTTGTATTGAACAGACTTATTTTAGTCACTTCAATAGGATATGAGGTATTTGAACTGGTAGATGTTTTTGAGCAATTTGATTCTCTCAAGCAATTAATCTTAATCCATTATTCACTTGTCTTGCTAAGCTGGATATTCTTACTACTGGTCAACAAATACATCAAAAAAGATGAGGCTTTGATTCGGTCCGTAGACCGTTTGCGTTAATCTTGAATTTGACCTCGCATTCCCAACTCTATAGCTTCTAGATTTTGAATCTGATCTCCATCAATTTCAAAGCGCAACATGGTTCGTACCTTGTGAAATCCGTGCACACCCGCTGCTCCGGGGTTCATATGTAAGTGCTTGTACTTTTTGTCCTGCATTACTTTGAGTATGTGGGAATGCCCACAAATAAAAAGCTTCTGGAATGATCTGCTCAATACTGTGCGTACTTTGGGGTTGTAACGGCCAGGATTTCCTCCAATATGGGTCATGAGTACTGCTACTTTTTCGCAGTAAAATTGTTGAAATTCTGGAAAACTTAGCCGTGCCTCTTTTCCGTCGATATTGCCGTAGACTGCCCGCAAAGGTTTTATTTTTTCAATAGCATCGGTTACACTGAGGTTCCCAATATCGCCGGCATGCCAAACTTCGTCTGCCTGTTCAACATAACTGAGGATACGTTCGTCTATATGGCTATGCGTATCGGAGAGGAGGAGTATTTTTTTCAAAAGTTTAGTAAAGGAGTTTTGGTGACTTTTAGGTTCTCTTTCAAATGTCTTAATTAATTTATTTCATTGCAATTTACTTTAAATAAATATGTGAAATAATGCTTATTCGATTTAAATTACTTTCAATTAAACTCGCGCAATTGTAGATATTGTTTTGCTTGTTATGTTTTTCTGATACCTTTGCAACAAAGAATTTAAGTGCGTTATTTCATCAATTTATCTTATTTAGGAAGTCCGTTTCACGGATGGCAATGCCAACCCAACGCGATCAGCGTTCAAGAGGTTTTGGAAGATGCTTTGACAACGGTGTTACGAGCTCCAATAAAGGTAACCGGAGCTGGACGAACCGATACAGGAGTTCATGCCCGACT
>DLQQ01000085.1:2549-4198 GCA_002477625.1 Candidatus Arcticimaribacter sp. UBA7428 | reverse complement strand
AGTGGATGCCCATGACACAACAACGCATCAATACTTTTGCAGATGCAACGGAAGATTTTCAGTGGATTCATACCGATGTAGAACGCAGTGCTAGCTTTTCCCCTTATAAAAAAACAGTTGCTCATGGATTTTTGGTGCTTTCTATGGCCTCAAAAGTTAGCTACGATACTTTTTCAATCGAAAATGTTGCCATGGGTGTCAACTATGGGCTAGACAAGGTGCGGTTTCCTAATGCTACCAAATCGGGTAACTTTTTTCGCGGGCGGGTTTCTTTACTCGAATGCGATGAAATTAAAGGAGGGGTCAAATATAAAATGGAAATTGTTTTTGAATTAAAGGGAGAAGACAAACCCGCCTGCGTTGCAGAATTCATAGCAATCGCCTATGCCGGCCCGGGTAAAAAAGCACAAGAAGAGATTGCAAAAGCAACAGAAAAACAAAAACCTTCTGAAACTGTCTTATTAAAAAAACAAGAAAACATTGCAATCGTTACACTGAATCGACCTGAACGCTATAATGCCGTTACAGACGAATTGGTTACCAGACTTAATGAAATCATTGATGAAATTCGAAACGACAATCAAATTAGAGCTGTTGTACTTACTGGAGCAGGAAAAGGATTCAGTGCTGGTGCTGATATGGAGTCGTTTGGAAAGGTAAGCCCTGAAGACGGTAGAGCATACATCACTAGAGTATATCAAACCTTATTGCGCAATTTTCAAACCCTAAAAAAACCCATCATCGGCGCGATCAATGGAACTGCTGCCGGCGTTGGCGCTTCTATTGCCTTGGCTTGCGACCTCCGGGTTATGACCCCTTCGAGTGGAATTTTATATGCCTTTGTAAATATTGGATTGGGGCCCGATGGAGGAGCCAGTTGGTTATTGACAAGACAAGTAGGCTATTCCAAAGCATTTGAGATTGCCGCCGAAGGCAAAAAAATAAAAGCTGAGGAATGTTTAAGTCTGGGACTGACCAATAAAATTGTAGATGAAGATCAACTTTTAGAAGCTGCAATTGAATGGGCAAAAGCGCTAGCGGCTAAGGCACCCATTGCCGTTGGAATCACCAAAGAAGACTTGGTCCATGCCATGGACAACAACCTTAGTGAATCCATTGCATACGAGGCAGAAAAACAAATCGCTGCTTTTGAAAGTTATGATTTGGTAGAAGGAGTAGCAGCTTTTGTTGAGAAGAGAAAAGCTAATTTTATAGGACAATAAAAAAAACAACGAATGAATTTTGAAGCAATAAAAAGTAACATAAAAACCTTTGTAGAAGAAGAACTACTNNCTAGAACCTTGGATTTTAAATGCTGAATGGGAAGAGAAATTACCTAAACTTAACGAACTAAGAGAAAAAACCAAAGCACTTGGACTGTGGCTTCCACAGATTCCGAAAGAATACGGTGGTTTGGGGCTTACAAACGCTGAACACGGAGAAGTAAGTGAAATTTTGGCAGCAAATCCTTATGGCCACTATTGTTTTAATTGCCAGGCACCCGATGCTGGTAATATGGAAATATTAATCGAATTTGGTACGGATGCCCAAAAAGAAAAATACCTCTACCCGCTTTTACGAGGGGATATCAGAAGTTGTTTTGCAATGACAGAGCCGGACCACGCTGGATCTAATCCTGTAAAAATGGG
>DLQQ01000085.1:0-2387 GCA_002477625.1 Candidatus Arcticimaribacter sp. UBA7428 | reverse complement strand
ATTATGGGTCATACCGGTGGCGGTTGGGAAAGTCATGCGGAAATAAAGTTTAATGACTGCAAGGTACCTTTAACAAATGTCTTGGGTAAGGATGGTGCTGGATTTGCTATTGCACAAGCTCGTCTTGGTCCTGGAAGAATTCACCACTGTATGCGCTGGATTGGAATTTGTGAGCGTTCTTTAGACCTGATGTGTAAAAGAGCTGTTTCTAGAGCAATAGCCGAGGGAGAATATTTGTCGGACAAACAAACCATACAAAACTGGATTTCTGAATCCAGAGCTGAAATAAACGCAGCACGACTTTTAGTTCAAGATGCTGCACACAAAATTGATATTCAAGGTGCAAAGAATACCCGAGCTGAAATTTCAATTATCAAATTTTTCTGTGCCGACATACTCCAAAAAGTTATTGATCGCGCCATACAAGTTCACGGTGCATTGGGAATGACCGATGATCTTATCTTATCCTATTTTTATCGCCACGAACGTGCAGCTCGAATTTACGATGGGGCAGATGAAGTGCACAAAAGCCGTTTGGCTCGTGCCATTTTAAAAAAGTATAAAGTCTAACACAATGAGCGTATCCCTAGATAAAGCAAAAGAAGTACGAAAAGGTGAAGGTATTGATGCTGCTGTTTTAAGCGCCTATTTAGCCAAAGCATTAGATAAGCCTGAAGGCGAAGTTGTCATCAAACAATTTCCCTCTGGATTTTCAAACCTTACCTACTTAATAAGCTTTGCTGAACAAGAATATGTTCTGAGAAGACCTCCCTTTGGGGCTAACATAAAATCGGGACACGACATGTCGCGGGAGTACACTATTTTGAGTGCACTCAACGGAACTTATGATAAAGCTCCCAAGCCCATTCTGTTTGAAAAAGAAGCCGGTGTCTTGGATGCCCCTTTTTATTTAATGGAACGGGTGCAAGGAACAATTTTACGTGCGGGTACACCAAAAGAAAACCTACCGACTCCAGCTCAGTTTCAATCGCTTGCCAACAACTTTGTTGACACCTTGGTAGAGTTACACCAACTCGACTATAAAGCCATTGGCTTAGAAAACTTAGGCAATCCCGAGGGCTATTCAAAAAGACAAGTCGAAGGCTGGAGCAAACGCTATCAGAAGTCGAAAACCTCTGAGGTACAAGCAATGGAAAAGACTGCCCTTTGGCTTCAAGAAAATATTCCTTCAAGCTCTGGAGCCAGTTTGGTTCACAACGATTTTAAATACGATAATTTAGTTTTAACGCCCGATGATCAGCTAAACATCAAGGCGGTTTTGGATTGGGAAATGACCACTCTGGGGGATCCTTTGATGGATCTTGGAACCAGTCTTGGGTATTGGGTTCATGAATCAGATCCCGATTTTATCGCACAAAATCAATTGAGTTTGACTTCTAAACCCGGCAATCCAAGTCGGGGTGAAGTTGTTAGTTTATATGAACAAAAGAGCGGAAAAACCGTTGACAACATTGAGTTTTATTTTGTTTTTGGAGTCTTCAAGATTGCCGTAATTGTTCAACAAATATACTATCGCTACACGCTTGGGCATACCAAAGACCCTCGATTCAAAGACCTGAATCAAATCGTGGAATTGTATGGAACCCTTGCACAACAAGCGATTCAAAAAAAGAAAATCGACAACTTATTTTAACGAATACATTCGTATGGAAACCACGACAAAAAAAGATTTAAAAGCTTTTAGATTTGAAACAAGACAATGGCTAGAAACGCATTGCCCAAAAAGTATGAGAACTCCTTTAAAGGACTCAGCCGATTATTATTGGGGTGGCAGCAGTCCTACTTTTTCGAGCGAAGATCAAAAAGTTTGGTTTGAAAAAATGCTTGAAAAGAAATGGATTGTTCCTTATTGGGATACCCAATATGGAGGTGGGGGTTTAAGCCCTGAAGAAAACAATATCCTGACCCAAGAAATGACTCGTATCGGAGCTAGAAAACCCCTGTTTAGTTTTGGGATTTCTATGCTGGGACCGGCCCTTCATAAGTTTGCAAACGAAGAACAAAAGATGCGGTTCTTACCCGATATTACTGCTGGAAAAACTTGGTGGTGCCAAGGCTACAGCGAACCCAATGCGGGGAGTGATTTGGCAGGCTTGCAAACCAAAGCAGAAGATAAAGGAGATCATTATTCGGTCAGTGGGTCCAAGGTATGGACCTCCTATGCGGACAAATCGGATTGGATTTTTTGTTTGGTGCGTACTGACTTTGATGTACCAAAACACAACGGAATCAGCTTCCTTTTAATCGATATGAAATCAGCAGGTGTAAGTACACGCCCCATTAAATTAATCAGTGGGAAATCACCTTTTTGTGAGACCTTTTTTGACAATGTAAAAGTTCCGAAAGAAAATCTTATCGGTACCTTA
>DLQQ01000089.1:21823-25277 GCA_002477625.1 Candidatus Arcticimaribacter sp. UBA7428 | reverse complement strand
GTACAAAAGAGGAGATGTTCGAAAGATCATCTCCTTTTTTTATTCCCAAAACTTCTAGCTTTAAAGCGTTCCTTTTTTCAATTGTTCGATGGCATAGTTCGCAGCTCGAGCAGAAATTGCCATAAAAGTTAAAGAAGGATTCTGTGTTGAAGTGGATGTCATACAAGCGCCATCAGTCACAAAAACATTTTTACAATGATGCAGCTGATTCCATGCATTCAACATGGATGTCTTGGGGTCTTTACCCATTCGAACACCTCCCATTTCATGAATATCGTTACCGGGTGTACGGTTGTTGTCTTGGGTTTGAATGTTTACAAAACCTGCTTTGGTGAACATATCGGTGAATTCATCGAAAAAATCTTGCAACATCTTTTCATCGTTGTCATCGTAATTGACATCGATATTCAATTGAGGAATTCCCCACTGATCAACTTTTTCTGCATCCAAACTTACTTGATTACTTTCTTTTGGAATGGTTTCACCCATCATATGAGAATTGACATTCCACAGTCCCGTTTCTTTGGTTCTAAGCAAATCTTTCTTTAGATACACTCCTATGTCATCACTTTTAATTTCACGAATGGGGTGTGCTCCAAAGCCAGCAGCATATCCTCTTAAAAAGTTTGTTTCCTGACGATAAACATTTCTAAACCTTGGGATATAATGTGATGTGGGTTTAGCTCCCTCTGCAGTAAAGTTGGCATGCCCCTCGTGTTGTGCATTAATCACCCCTCTATAATTATGGAAAGCAATATACTTTCCTAGAACACCACTGTCGTTCCCAAGTCCGTTTGGAAAACGTTTTGATTTTGAGTTCATCAAAATCAAATTTGTATTCAGTGTTGCAGCCGTGACAAAAATAACTTTAGCAAAATACTCGGATGTTTCCTTGGTAATAGCGTCCACCACACGAACACCTACGGCCTTTTGTTTATCCTCATCGTAAAGGATTGAATGTGCCACAGAGTTTGGGCGCAGTGTCAAGTTCCCTGTTTTTAACGCCCAAGGAATAAGGGTTGAGTTTACATTAAAATAGCCTCCGAGTGGGCAACCCCGTTGACAAACTCTTCGACTCATACAGACTGCCCTACCCTGTTCGATGAAAATAGGTTTGCTTTCCGATAAATGTGCACAACGTCCATAGATGACGTGACGGTCATCGTAATGCAATTTCATTTGTTGACTAAAATAATCTTCAACACAATTCGTTTCCCATGGTTTTAAAAAATCGCCATCCGGTAAGACATCCAAACCATCTTTTTTTCCACTTACTCCGACAAAACGTTCGACATAAGTGTACCAATCCGCCAGATCGTTGTACCCAATGGGCCATTCGACGGCAAAACCGTCGCGTGCGGGTCCTTCAAAATCATATGTACTCCAACGCTGTACTTGGCGTGCCCACATAATGGACTTACCCCCTACTTGATACCCACGAATCCATTGGAATGGTTTTTTCTGAACGTATTCGTGCTCCTTGTCTTTTACAAAAAAATGCTTTGCGTCTTCTCTAAAAGCATAACAACTACTCGCAACAGGATTGTCTGAAATTTCTTTAGCAGTCAATTGACCTCGATGCTTAAACTCCCAGGGTTGCATGTTGGTTGTAGGATAATCTTTCAAATGCTCTACATTAGGGCCTCGTTCCAACAACAAGGTCTTAAACCCTTGTTCACTAAATTCCTTTGCTGCCCATCCTCCTGCCATTCCTGCTCCAATAACAATGGTATCATATGTGTTTGTGTTTTCTGTCATTATCAATATAGTTAAACGGGAACACAACCGTAGTAGCGGCCGGGCATAAATTCAAAATTCAAATAATCTTTCATGTACTTTTCTGAAGAAGTAAAATGACCTAACGAATGCCTTTTGATCGTATGCACAAAAAAGCTCTTCTCATCACTACAATCAATGGTTTTACCAATACAGGCTAACTGATCTTCAGCAACAAGTTCTTCAAATGAGGTGCCGTAAATTGCAATTACATACTTCCTAAAGGCTTCCATTCCATATAAATAATCTGAAATCTCTTGAGAATCTAAACCATCATTAACCATGGTTAAAATAAAATCTAAACGAGATTCCATCGTTGGAAAACCTTCAGTGTCTTCGGGTAAAATTAAATTAGAAAGCAAATTAATCAAATTGCGATCAGGTATTGTTATCGGAAGATTACTGTAAACCGTACGTTCTGGTTGAGTAGAACAATAGTAGGGCAACATTGCGATTCCTCCGCTGACCCAAGCTATTTTCTGAAGCGCGCTTCTCCTTTTCATAAAAATGTAGTTGACATTATTAACAAGCTTCAAATTATAAAAAATATTGCCTTTATACACAAAGAAATGATTTTAAAATAAAAAATAAATTTTGCTCTTCCATATCGTTCAAAATTTAAACGCAAATCTGCTAACAACTGCAAATACATTTATAGTAACTCCACTTCAAAATGTTCTAAAAAAATTGTCGGAACTAAAATATATACTGTATTTTTGGTTCACCACTTTGGTCAACCAAAAATAATAGCCCTATTCACTAAGGTATAGCTTAATAAGATTTTAATATGAACATTTATTGTGCAGACAAAACGAATAATTGCATACCATTTAGGAATAAAGTTTTGCATAGAATAAATTTATAATCCCCAAAAAAGAAGGTTTTGGCAACAGATGAAAACAAAAAATCAATCTTAAAAAGAATAGTAGCAATTATCTTGGGCTTTGGCCCCGGCATATTTGCTATTGGCTATACGATTGGTACTGGTAGTGTAACTTCAATGATTGTTGCTGGAAGTAAATTCGGAATGCAGTTACTATGGGTTCTTTTACTGAGTTGTTTGTTTTCTGGGGTACTCATGTTTTCATACGGCAATTATGCATTGATTACAGGAGATACTGCGCTTTATGGATTTAAAAAGCATTTAAAATTTGGAAAAGTCATGGCCATCCTGATTATAATTGGGATTACGTTTGGTCAATGGAATTCCTTAATGGGTATTTTAGGAATTTCATCCAATATCATCTTTGAAATCTTGACAATCAATTTTAAAGGGTTGATTACTTACCAATACGAAACCGTTTTAATAATAGCCATCATAATAATTGTTGTTTTTTACTTACTGATGCTGATTGGCAAATACACTTTTTTTGAAAAAATTTTAATTGTGTTTGTAAGTGCAATGGGCTTATCGTTTCTACTTTCACTATTCTTTGTACAGCCACTTTCAATGGATATTGTAAAAGGATTGGTTCCAACAATACCCAAAGTTGCTGGAGGAAAGATGTTGGTTGCTGCATTTGTAGGAACTACGATGGCGGCAGCAACGTTTTTGTCTCGCCCACTTTTCATAAAAGGAAAAGGGTGGACCATTAAAAATTTAAAGCAACAAAAGAAGGATTCCATTACAGCAGCAGTTTTGATATTTGTGATCAGTGCTACCATCATGGCAGTAGCT
>DLQQ01000089.1:7712-21652 GCA_002477625.1 Candidatus Arcticimaribacter sp. UBA7428 | reverse complement strand
CAGTTTAGAGTCATCACGGCCATTGCTTGTTTAGTCTCTTTAATAGGTCCTGCATTTGGAGTAAATCCAATTGAAATACAAATCCTATCTCAGGTATTTAATGTATTTGTATTACCCTTAGTAATCATCGGCATCATCTGCCTGCTAAGCAGTAAAAAAATCATGAAAGATTATAAGACCAGCATAGGAGTTTATATCGGAATGTATTCAGCTTTGTTGTTTTCGTTAGTGATTTCATACAATGGAATTTTAGCACTTCTAAATTATTTTTAATAAAATAAGAAAGTTGAATACCGTAGGTAACGGATTACATAATACAACAAAAAATAAAATAAAATTATACTAAAAAAATATGTCAAAATTACAAGGTAAAGTAGCGGTAGTAACTGGAGGTTCCAGAGATATTGGGAGAGCAATCGCTATAAAATTAGCGAAAGAAGGAGCTAAGGTTGTCGTAAATTATTTTAACAGCGAAGAGGAGGGAAATGAAACTGTTCGTCTAATAAAGGAAAACGGTGGTGAAGCAATTGCTGCCTATGCAAATGTGACAAATCAGGAGGATATAAACAATCTGGTAGCACAAACAAAAGCTGCCTTCGGCGAAAAAATAGACATTTTAGTAAATAACTCTGGAGGTTTATTTGCACGTAAATCGATTGAAGAAGTCGATGTCTTGTTTTATGAGCTTGTGATGAATGTAAACTTTAAATCTGTTGTTTTTGTGACGCAGGCTTTTAAGCCTTTACTCAACTCAGGCGGTACAGTTATTAATATATCTTCACAAGCAGCTCGCGATGGAGGCGGTGGTGGATCTAGTCTTTATGCTGCCTCAAAAGGTGCGGTATCAACCTACTCTAGAGCATTAGCAAAAGAATTTGGACCTCAAGGCATTCGAGTAAATTCGATCTGTCCGGGGATGATTGCAACGAAATTCCACGATGATTTTACAAAAGACGAAATACGAACGAATGTTGCTAACGCAACTCCACTTAAACGCGAGGGGAAAGCCGAAGAAGTTGCTGATTTAGTTGCTTATGTAGCCTCGGATGAAGCTTCGTTTATTACTGGAAATAATCTAGATATTAATGGGGGCTTAGCCTTTAGCTAAAAAAACTGTTGATCTTAGAGCTACTTGAAGCGTAGTTCTGCAATCGTTCCTTTTCCAGCCGCATAAGCAATTGAATCGTTTAAAAAACGAAGGGTATAAAAACCTTCATCACTTAAATGCTTCCAGGTCAACCCAGAATCTGAGGAAAAATCTACACCTGAAAATCCAACAGCAACTAATTTTTCTCCGTTGCTGTTAGGGACGTATTGAACACAACTTCTGTAGCCTGGATTTTGGTTATCAGCTACTGTATTCCATGTTTTTCCACCGTCTGTGGTCCGTATTTTATTTAAACTATCTCGTTTCGGTTTTGTGTAATCACCTCCTATCGCATAACCCTTTTTTTTATCATAAAAGGATATACTGAAGATTCCCGTAGTAGATTCACCTTGTATAATCGGTGTTTCGGTCACATCCCAGCTTCGGCCTTTATCACTCGAAAAATAGACTCTACTACTTAGCCCTCCACTGGCTATCCAAGTATAATCACCTACGATTGCAATATTAGAATCACTAGCTGCGAAAAAACCTTCTCCTGCTTTGATATCCGTAAAAACTGAACAATCGAGTTTAGACCATGAGTCTCCTGCATCTCGAGTAATCAAAATGCTGATGCAGTTGTCGGTATAATCACCTACCGCTATCCCCTCTTTATTGTTCCAAAACTCCATAGAATCATAAAATACTTTGGGATGAGACTCTGAGTAAACAACCTTTCCATTTTTAAATAGTAAGGCAGGGTTGGCTATTGAAATTGCAAGTACATCCGTATTCGTTACAGCCAATGCCCTGAAGTTCGGGGGAATAGAATCTATAGGCGAATTATATTGTTCTTCCTTGATTCGCTGAGGCGTATCAGCTTCAAATGAATATATCACTCCAGTTGAACTTGCACCGTAAATCGTATTGTTTTTGATTTCGAGGGCTCTGATGTTGATAGTAGAATCCAGAACCACCGGATTGATTTTTAGACTAACGGATTGCGTTTTATTTAAATTAGAATCGTCACAACTAAGGAATAAAACAAATAGGTTGACAAAAAGAAAGGTTGTAAACAGCGATGATTTATAAAACATACATTTGATAATTATACTTAAAATTAAGACATTAGGTCTTTTTACATCCTATTTCCAAAGACAAATGTATACCGATAACAATTCTAGAATACTAATTTTCGTCTTGTATTCGATCTTCTTCTTGAGTTGTGTTTCGATCTGTTTTGCTCTTCCCGAATTTAGACCCAAAGCTATAAGCTAGACGAAGTTGAACGTTTTGTCTCGAACCATTACTCTCCAATGAAGCGTTTACATTTCCGTAATCTATAACCCCGACAAAACCTCTATTAAACACTTTACTGAATCCTAAATTCACTTTTAGCTGATCGTCCAAAAACTTTTTTCCAAAAGAAAAATCCAAGTCTGCGAACCAACTAACGTCAACACCTTCATCTAAAGCGCCAGTTCCGTAGTTTCCACTTACCTCAAAATTGATCTCATAGGGCAACTCATAGCTTGCTTGCGTAAACCAAATCAAACTCCACTTATTCAAGTCTATGGAATAGGTAGCAGATTCATAATCGGTATTGATTACAATAAAACCGGTGAATCCTTCAACTCCTTTTATAAAACTCAACGGGCCAAACAATCTAAAGTTCCAGTTGGCATTTTTTTCTACATTCACTTCCATTTGTCGAATTTGAGCTGGATCATCATCCTCGGGGTCATTCTGTTGGATTAGTTCAAAAATCGCATCCTCTGTATCGCTATAACCAATGGCAAAAAACGGCTGCCCCTCATAGGTTAGATTGAACTGATATTTGTTGGTGTATGAAGGTGTTAAGTTTGGGTTTCCTTGGCTTGAAGAATAGGGATCTAAAAATTCTGCGAAGGAATTCAAACTCCCATACGATGGTCTTCTGATTCTGTAACTGTACGATACATTGGCACCCAAAACTTCGGAGATTTCTCTACTAATCGATGCGCTCGGAAAGACTTTCTTAATGGGGCGTTTCTTTACAGTTGAGACTAGCGTTCCATTTTTCATTAAAATGGAATTCCCATCCGTATTACTTTCTTCATAACGAACGCCACCCGAAAAGGACCATTTGCCAAAAGTAGCATTGGCTTTAGTATACAATGCCAAAATAGTTTCATCAATTAAAAACTGACTGCTTTCATTTTTATTAAACTCAAAAATACTGCTGTTGTTTTCACTGAAGGATTGCAGGTCATTATCTGTACTTACGTCGGCAAATCGTGTTCCTAAACTCAACGAAAGCTCATCCGAAAAGGTTTTGGTATAGTCTAATCGATAGGTTTTTATGGTGTACTTTCCCTTCTGTTTGTATTTCCTGTTTGTAAAAGGTATGGTGCTCCCAGCTAAATCAGACAATGTGTTTGTATTATCGTTTTTAAAATTGATGTAATTAAAATCAACCAGTAGTTTATCGGTATCACTTTTGTATTCGTAATAGGGATTGAAATTAAAATTAAATCGATCAATATCAAAGTTGTTTTCAGAGAACAAAACATCCGTTGTGTTGGCATCAGAGACGAGGGTTTTACTCGATGCAATTCTTTGCGAAGTTCTTGTATTATAGCGGCCACCTACTCCAATGATGTTCTTTGTATTGATGTAAAAGTCTACATTCCCACTAATCCGTAGATTACTTGGGTTATAAGGTTCTATGGTAGCTTGATCATAGGTTTCACTCCCGACTGTTCGCACCAAAAATAAATCGTCCCTCCAGGTAGGTCTCGAGTGATTTATACTTCCCTGCCAATTGAGTTTGTTTTTATAACTCGCAATCGAAACGCCCGTTCCGTATTCAAATCCTTGGTCTTCCCCAACCCAGGTATTCAGGCTTCCATGAGTACCTAGGCGAACATTTTTCTTTAAAATAATATTGATGATTGCTCCTGATCCAGAGGCTTCGTATTCGGCTCCTGGTTGCTCTACCACCTCTATTTTAGCAATATTATCGGCGGGGAAATCACGAAGCAAGGTTTGCACATCCATATATTCGGTCGTCTTTCCGTTGATGAGAATTCTAACGCCTCTGTTCCCAGCAATCGATATTCCGTTGTTCGTTACCAAAACCCCAGGCACCTTGCGCATAACGTCTTGTAAACTGGTATTAATCATTTCAGAATTCTCTATATCTACAACCAACTTTTCTGCAGTCTGTCGAATAATCGGTCGTCTACTTTTTACGACTACTTCATTTAAATTTTGAGCTTCTTCTTCTAAAACAAAATCAATGATTTTATTTTGCTGCAGCTCAAATTCTTCCGTTTTTTTAACCTTAAACCCTAAAACGGAAACTTCAATCCAATAGGTTTTGTTTTCGATGTTTTCAAAAAGAAACGCACCCTCCTCATCCGAAACTACTCCTTGAACAAATGCTTCATCTCCTTTTTGTTGAAGAATTATATTTGCAAAAGGCAGCGGAGCATTAAAGTCATCTGTCACCTTCCCACTGATTGTGCTTTGAGCGATTACGGGGGTTACTACCAATAATAAGATAAATGTAATACGGCTTTTCATTCGGATAATTGTTGTCATATAATACAAGACGCATTAGGTAGTTAAAAGTTACAGTTTTAAAAAAATATATTTAACTAAACAGTGCATAGTATGATAATCCATTTCTATTGTATTCCAAAAAGCTGGAGAAAACAGAACGAAAGGATTTATGTTACAAAACAACAGCATACTGCTTCAATAAGGCTAAAGAGGTATATTGCAAGGTTTTTTCATGGGTAGCTTCTAGAATAATATGGGGAGCCTTACCCGCTTTTTCAGCCTCCAACCAACGGGAAATACACAAACACCATTTATCTCCAGGCTTTAATCCAGGGAATTGCCACTGGGGTACAGCGGTCATTAAATCGTTGCCTCTTGAGGCAGAATAATCTAGGAATTCTTGGGTAACCACTGCGCAAACGGTATGTGTTCCGGTATCTTGAGAAATTGTTCTGCAAAAGCCGTCTCTAAAATAACCTGTGACGGGATCTGTACAGCAGGCAATTAAGGGAGATCCGAAAATATTATGTTCCATTTATAAAAATATTAAATTCTACAGCTTCAATGCGTTTAAATTTCTTTAAGGTTAAGGACAATTGTATAGTGCAACTCAATAGGTACTCTTCGGAATCACCGATCCGTGGGGGTCTAAGGTAGCGTCTCCGAGGATTAAACGCATGCGATTGAAAAATTTAGAATTTTCAATATGCTCGATTTCTTCAGCAATATCGTGTACCTCATCCAACTTAAAATGCATTTCTTTGACCAAATAAAGTTCGATTAAACGGTGTTTCGATATAATCTCAACAGCTTTTGCTCTCCCAAGATCGGTTAATAATATTGCTTTATAAGGTTGGGTGTCTACAAAATTCATTTTAACCAATTTCTTGATCATGTTGGAGACGGTCGACTTACTAACCTTGAAGTATTTACTCAAAGCTGTGACCGATACTGCTTCATTTTTTTCCTCAAACTTATACAAGGCCTTCAAATAATTTTCCTTTTCTATGGTTTTTTTCATGTCAATGTTTTGTAGCACAAAACTAATGATTAGTTTTGCAGTGTAAAACTTTATTATGTTGCTACGATTTTTATTTATCGTTTGCTTTACTCAATTCACTTTCGCACAGCAAACCATAGTGGGTACTGTTTTTTCTGAGGGAATACCCTTAGAAGGGGCTTCTGTAGTTGCGAAAAATTCTACTTTAGGTACAATAACAGATTCGTCCGGAGTATTCACATTAATTCTTTCGAATATAAAGAATCCTAAGATAACGATCTCCTATCTGGGACATAAATCCTATGTTAAAAAAATATATAAATATGATTATAACTTGGGCAACATTGAACTAGTCCCTGACGATGAACTAGAAGAAGTGGTAGTTTCTGGGACTTTAAAACCTGTTTCTAAGCTCAAAAGCGCTGTAGCTGTGGAAGTATATTCAGAAGGTTTTTTTAAAGCCAATCCGACACCCTCTATTTTTGAAGCCCTTGAAATTGTAAATGGTGTGCGTCCACAACTAAATTGTAATGTTTGTAATACTGGAGATATTCATATTAATGGCCAAGAAGGCAGCTACACCATGATCCTCATCGACGGATTACCAATCGTTAGCGGGCTATCAACCGTATACGGGCTCTCTGGAATTCCGCAATCTTTGATTGAACGAGTAGAAATTGTCAAAGGTCCAGCTTCTACTTTATACGGATCTGAAGCCATTGGCGGTGTTATTAATCTAATTACTAAAATCCCGGAAAACGCTTCAAAAATTTCCTTCGATTCTTTTGGTTCTGGATGGGGAGAAGTGAACATTGATCTGGGCTATCAATATGCTCTTTCAGAGAAAACAAATGGACTGTTAGGAATTAATTATTTCAACTACTCCAACCCAATAGATAAAAATGAGGATGGCTTTACGGACCTTACGCTTCAGGATCGTATTTCAATTTTCAATAAACTAAATGTTGGGAAACGCTTATCTGTAGCTACCCGATACGTTTATGAAGATCGTTGGGGAGGAGATATAAACTGGAATCAAAATTATAGAGGTGGAGATGAAGTATATGGAGAGCATATTTTCACCAACCGAATAGAAGTTTTTGGGACTTATGAATTCAACAGAGAGTTTTCCTTTCAATTCAGCTTCAACGATCATCATCAAAATTCAGTTTATGGCACTACATTGTTCAATGCAAATCAAACCATAGGGTTTGGTCAGTTGCTATGGAATATACCCATAAAAAACAATGATTTTTTAGTTGGATTAGCGTATCGGTATACTTTCTATGACGATGATACAACCGCTACTTTCAATAATACACTGGGAATTAACAGAGCAGAAAGAACGCACTTACCCGGAATTTTCATTCAAGATGAAATAGAATTCAATAAACAAAACACGCTGTTACTCGGGTTGCGATATGACTATAACTCTATTCATGGAACTATTCTTACCCCACGCCTCAACTACAAATTGAGTTCTGAAGATGAGTCTTCAACGCTGCGTTTGAGTATCGGCTCTGGCTATCGTATTGCGCAAATTTTCACAGAAGATCACGCTGCATTAACAGGGGCACGTGAAGTTGTTTTCTTAAATGACTTAAATCCTGAAAAATCTTGGAGCGTCAACCTCAACTATGTTCACAAAATGTACTTAAAGCAAGGCCACATCTTCGAGTTTGATGCAAGTGTTTTTAGAACCAATTTTTCTAATAAAATAGTTCCCAATTACGACACAGATCCGAATTTTATTATCTACGATAACCTTGACGGAAGGTCAGTAACTCAGGGGATATCTTTGAATTTCAATGCTCTTTTTAGAGGTGGCTTACGAATTAATTTGGGAGCGACCTATATCGATTCTTATCTAGAATCCGCAGGAAGCAAAACAAGACCCTATTTGACCGAACGTTTTCGAGGGGTGTGGAAAATAGAACAAAAATTAAGAGCGCCCAACCTTACAATTGATTTGACCGGAAGCGTAACAGGACCTTTGAGGTTACCCTTATTGGGTGAATTGGATCCTCGCACCCCTTATGCACCGACCTTTAGCATCATAAACATCCAACTGACCAAGGGCTGGAATAATCGCTATGATTTCTATGGAGGTGTAAAAAATCTCTTGAACTTTACTCCAGCTAAAAACAGCATTGCACGTGCTTTTGACCCTTTTGACCGCGCAGTACAATTTGATGAATTTGGTGATGCACAGCCAAGCCCAGGCAATCCCTACGGGCTGACCTTTGACCCAACCTATGTTTACGCATCAAACCAAGGAATACGCTTTTTTATGGGGTTTCGTTGGACTTTGGATTAATTTAATCCTATAACTTCTCAAAGATTACTGCTCTATTTTGCCTGCAATTCTGCTGCAACAGCTTCAACTCGCTCCATAACACGTAAAAGGTTTCCGCCCCATATTTTTTCGATTTCTTCTAGAGAATATCCCCGCTTAACGAGCTCTTTAGTTACATTCAGAGATTCGGATGCATCGCTCCACCCCTCGATACCACCACCGCCATCAAAATCGGAACTGATGCCAACGTGATCGATTCCAATTTTATTCTTAATGTAGTCGATATGGTTTACAAAATCACTCACAGAAACCGGAGGAACTTCTTTTTTCAAAGCTTCGAGTTCTGCTGCTGCTAGGGCTTCAAGTTTTTCACGCTCCTTGATGTATTTCTGAAGGTCGTCAAATGCTAAGGCTCTCATTTCATACTTATCGAGTACGGAAATGTTGTGTTTTGCTCCTATGCTTTTCAGAAGGGAATCTTTCGCTTTGTTGTAATTGTTGTGTTTTTCGGTGTGTAAATAAGAACTAAAGGCTACCGTTTGAACAACACCTCCACTTTCCTTTACCCAGCCCAGTTGTTCATCATCTAAATTCCTAGAATGATCACATAGAGCACGAGCTGAAGAATGCGAGGCTATGATTGGGGTTTTAGATAATTCTGCCATTTGTCGGATCGCTTCTTTTGAAGGATGGGATATATCAACCATAATTCCGTAGTAATTCATTTTTTCGATGACCTGTTTCCCCAATGCACTTAAACCATTATGGAGGTAAGCACCATCCCTTTCGCCTGTATTCGAATCGGATAACTGACTGTGTCCATTGTGAGCCAAAGACATATAGCGTGCGCCTCGGTTATAAAAGACCTCCACATTATTGATGTCTTCTCCAAGTGGATATCCGTTTTCGACACCAATCATGGTGATTTTTTTCCCGCTCTTCCAAATGCGTCGAACATCGGCAGCAGTCAAAGCCAACTCAATACGATCCGATGCGTAGGTGTCAACCAAACGGTGGATTGCATTGAATTTTTCATTGGCATTAGCAGCAGCTTTGGCAAAGCCACTAGCATTCAAGCTGTCCTGACCGGTGTAAACAATAAACCAGGCAACATCAAGTCCTCCTGCTTCCATTCCTGGAATATGAACTTGTGACTGGGTCTCTGTACTGTAGTTTAAAGAGTCTGTAAAGTTACCGACATTGATGTCATCATGGGTATCAATGGTGATTACCGCCTGATGGATTTGTTCCGCTGTAGACATGGGTTTATTCTTTTTTTCTTGAGCACAACTCATAAGCAAGAGTGCAGTGAAAAGTGTTCCAATGGAGTGAGAAAGTCGCATAATGAATTGATTTTTGACTAAGGTAAACAAACTTTTTATATTCTATAAACACGGAACTAAACACCTTATGTTACCGTGGGTTTTTCGGTATCTATTTCTAAGTATTCTTGACTGAGTATGATGTGTTCAATGCGTTCAATACTTTTAAACAAATCTATATAGCGCGTATAAATGGGTGCAATTCCAAGGCGGAGATACTGTGGGGGTCTAAAGTCAGGAATGATTTTTACGCCATCGCCTTTACCTATAATTAATGCCTTACATACCCTCCACGACTCGGGATGTGCAAGGGTAATGTGAGAACCACGTTCTTCTGGATTCATTGGTGTTTCAATTATAAAGCCCAGGGGGGTCAATTTTTCTTGAATTAATTCCACTAAATAGCTGGTTTGCATCATGCTTTTTTTCCTAATCGCATCAATTCCCGCCTTTAAGGTCAAGTCTAAACCTGCCTCCATAGCAACTAGAGAAAGCACTTGAGGAGTTCCTGCATCGAAACGTCCTATTCCGTCAGAGGGTTCATAAGACAAAGAAAAATCAAAAGGCCTTTTGTGTCCAAACCATCCTTGAATTGGAGAATGTAATTCCGTAATTAGCTCCTCTTGGATGAATAAAAATGCAGGTGATCCAGGGCCTCCGTTTAAAAATTTATAGGTACAGCCTAAAGCAATTTTAATCTTACTTTCTGCAAGATTAATATCCACAACGCCTACGGCATGACTCAGATCCCAAACAATAATACTGTTGTGTTGTTCAGCAAATTCATTCAGGCTTTTCATAGGATACAACCAGGCACTTTTATAACTGACCAAACTGAGGCATACAATTCCGGGTTGCTTTTTAATTTCGGCCTTCAATAACGGCAGATCGGCCTTAAGATCGTGAACATAAGCTACAATTGTTGGTGGCTTACAGTCGAATTGTTTTGCGAGGCCTTCCATGACATACACATCTGAAGGAAAATTTAAAGAATCGGTTAAAAGGCTTTTAGCTGTTAAATTGGAAGAAAGTAGTGCATGAATTACTTTATATAAGTTGGTCGAAGTGGATTCCCCAACTTTCAATTCGGTTGCTTTTGCACCTAAAAGTAATGCGAGTTTTTGCTCTAGTCGTTTTGGAAGATCAAGCCAATGGTCGTTCCAACTGCGAATTAAATTCTCGCCCCACTGTTTGTCTACAGCATTGGCGATGTCCTTTTTTGCTTGTATGGGAAGTTTCCCTAAAGAATTACCGTCCAGATATATTGTGTTCGGCTCGTGCTGAAAAAATGCTCGAAACGATGCTAGTGGATCTTGAACATCTAACTGCTCTGCTTGCGCTATAGTACTCATATTTGTTGGTGTTAAAAAAGGCGGAACAACGGACAACTTTGATCTCGATGTCATTAAATTGTTTTTTAAAAATAGTGAATTCTTTTTTGTCTTTAGATCATTCATCAGCAGAAGTTCGGTTGAAAAAAAAATGGTATTTTGCATGAAAATCTTAAACCATGCAAAGCACTCAAATAAGAACAACCATCTTAGAAAAACTTATTGAAAATGGATTCAATGCAGATGTTGCAGAAATAAGCACTCTTGGTATTGTTCTTTTGGCATATATACTCATCACTTTGGTGTTGTTTTGGGTTTCAAGAAAATTTACTTTAGGGCTTTTTTCTCGAATTTCAAGAAAAACAAAAAGTACATTTGACGATATTTTACTGGAGCACAAAATCCCAAAACTGCTTTCCTATTTTCCTGCTATTTTTATTCTCCATAAATTGATTCCCGACCTTTTTGACAAGCAAAATTGGATTGAAAATATATTTGAAGCCCTAACGGTTATTGTTGCCCTAGCACTGGTTCGTGCCTTATTGAAATCGCTTCGTGATTATTTAAAAACACTGAAGTCCTTTAAAGACAAACCCATAGACAGTTACATTCAGGTCATTATGATTGTCCTCTGGTTTATAGGGGGTATCGTTATTTTATCCATACTTACTGGTACTGAAGTTGGAACGTTTTTAACTACTCTTGGTGCCTTGTCTGCCGTATTACTTTTCGTTTTCAAAGACACCATTTTGGGTTTTGTTGCCAGTGTTCAGATAACCATCAACGATACCGTTCGAATTGGCGATTGGATCAGCATGCCCAACAATAATGCAGATGGGACTGTAATGAAAATAAGTCTTTCATCTGTTCAAATTCAGAATTTCGACAACACCATTACTTCAATACCAACCTATAAACTAATTTCTGACTCCTTTGTAAATTGGCGTGGAATGAGTGAATCGAGCGGAAGAAGAATTAAACGGTCGCTGTTAATTAAAGTAAGTAGTATTCGTTTTCTCAAAGACGAGGAAATTGAACCCTTAAAAAAAATCAATTTGATGGAAGGTGTCATCCAAGAAAAAGATGCCGACATCAAGTCTTATAATGCAGTATCTAAAGTTGATAAATCCCTCCTAATCAATGGCAGAAATTTAACTAATATTGGCTTGTTTAGGAGTTATACCGAGGCCTACTTACAAAAACATCCAATGGTAAATAAGGAAATGACATTGATGTGTCGTCAATTAGCACCCACGCCTCAGGGAGTTCCTATAGAAGTTTATGTTTTCAGTAAGGACAAGGTTTGGGAAAACTATGAGCATATTGTTGCCGATATTTTTGACCACCTATTGGCTTCTACACAATACTTCCATTTGGAATGTTTTGAACTTTCACCCGTAATTCCAGCATCCAATGTTTAAAAAAATTCTTTTAACTCCAATCGTCTTGTTCCACATCATTTGTTTTGGTCAAAATCTCACAGGTGAAGAGCTAATTAATAAAAGCATCGCATATCATGACCCTAACAACAGTTGGTCTAGATTTGCTGGCGATCTCAACATCACTATGGAAACCCCAAACAGAGCGCCTAGAGTAAGCACAATCACGCTGGACTTACAAAAACAGTATTTTAAAAATGAATACGGAAGGGATGGCAATACAATAACCCAAGAAATAAACAAGAAAAACTGTTCGGTCCTTTTAAATAAAAGCCAAGAATTTACCGCTGAAGAAGAAAAAACATACCGCCTGAGCTGTGAGCAAGCCAAACGAACGCGCGATTACTACACTTACCTCTATGGGCTTCCTATGAAATTAAAAGACCCCGGGACATTGATCAACCCTAAGGTTGAAAAACGTTCTTTTAAAGGTAAGGACTATTGGGTTGCGCAGGTGAATTATGAAAAGGAAGTAGGGGAAGATACCTGGTATTTTTATTTTGATCCTTCAACTTTCGCTTTAGAAGTTTATCAGTTTTATCACGGTGAATCTAAAAACGACGGAGAATATATTCTACTGACGGAGGAATCAGAGGTCAACGGAATCAAGATGCCCAAAAACCGAGCTTGGTACTACAACAAAGATGACGCCTACTTGGGTACGGACTTTCTTTTTAAAAACCAAACCAACTAAGCCCGTGCTGCGACAAAGAATCCATGCACTTTGGAATCCAGAATGCTACCACGGTTGGAATAAGTCCAAAAAGTTTTTTGAGGGCTGGTATTATAAAATAATCAGTGCGGATCAAAAACATGCTCTTGCGGTGATCCCCGGAATTGCAATGGATGAGCATGGAACTAAACAAGCGTTTATTCAAGTATTGGATGGCAAAAACCTCAAAGCTTCTTACCATAAATTCGATGCGGAAGACTTTAGACCAAATCCAAAAAAGCACGATCTAAAAATTCAAAACAATCGCTTTACATCGGACAGCATTGAACTCGACTTACCCCATCTGAAAGGCGTTTTGCGTTTTAAAAATCTAAATCCTTGGTCGAGCAGCTGGAGTTCTCCCGGAATTATGGGACCCTTTTCTTTTGTGCCTTTTATGGAATGTTATCACGGAATCTTGAGCATGGATCATGATATCGAAGGGTCATTGATGCACAACGGAACAGCCATTTCTTTTGATCAAGGGAAAGGCTATATGGAAAAAGATTGGGGACATTCTTTCCCAGAAGGATATGTCTGGATGCAAAGCAATCATTTCAGCAAGCCTGGAATTTCGATCAAAGCATCCATTGCAAAAATACCCTGGCTAGGATCTTCTTTCATCGGTCATATTGCTGGGGTTTTGATTGATGGAAAATTAATTGAATTCACAACCTACAACGGAACTCAGTTAAAACAGTGTTCCATTTCCGAAAAACAGCTTTGTCTGCAAATGGAAAATAAAAAATACAGCCTATCCATAAATGCTACACGAGAAAAAGCTACTGCCTTGGCTGCTCCGATTTCTGGTTTTATGGATGCTCGAATCGAAGAAAGCATGAAGGCTCATATTCAAGTACATTTGATCGACAAGAAGACGGGAAAAATCATCCTAGATGATATTGGATCATCGGCTGGAATAGAAGTTGCAGGGAATCATGATGTGTTATTAAAATAAACACGGCTACTTTTTCACAAACCTCAAATAGAGGGCGAACAAGCAAAGAAACGATCCTCCGGGCAAAAGAAATAGACCCACAAGAAGTGGATAAAACCGGTTGGGTTTTGTTTCTTTAACTATTCTAGGGAGTTCGTCAATTCTCTTCTTAAAGCCTGTTTTTTTCATAAAAATATAACACTTCAAAGATAGCTTTCTTTATTCAAGAATCTAATCAAATCATTTTAATCCTAATAAGCTTCGTTTTCC
>DLQQ01000089.1:0-7509 GCA_002477625.1 Candidatus Arcticimaribacter sp. UBA7428 | reverse complement strand
GACCAAGAAGGAGATTCTTTATTGCTTTATTACCTCGAACAAGGAGAAACTTGTGCCATGACCCTCAGTTGTTGTTTAGGCAATCAAAAAAGTGAAATCATTGCCATAGCCGAGTCTGATTCAGAACTCATTATGATTCCCATTGAAAAAATGGAAGCTTGGACGGCACAATACAAAAGCTGGAGGAATTTTGTTTTCAGAAGTTACAACCACCGAATCAAAGATTTACTAGAAACGGTTGACAGCATCGCATTTCTTAAAATGGATGAGCGGCTAATTAAATATTTAGAGGAAAAATCAAGAATATCTGAAGATGGGATTATCCACAAAACCCATCAAGAGATCGCCTATGAACTTCATACTTCGCGTGTTGTAATTTCAAGGCTCTTAAAAACTTTAGAACGAAAAGGTAAAATTCAAATCGAACGGAATCGAGTCAAAATCCTAGAATTTTAGACTTAGTAACCTAGGTTACAAAGTCAATACCTATAGATAATGTACTTTTGTAAAAAATAAATTCTTGAAACATCTTTTTCCCATACTGCAATGGCTCCCCAACTACAAAAAAGAAATGCTTTGGGGTGATGCTGTTTCGGGTGTCACGGCAGGAATACTAGCTATTGCTCAAGGAATGGCATACGCTATGATTGCTGGACTTCCCCCTGTATTTGGACTCTATGCTGCTTTGACTCCTCAAATCATCTATGTTCTGATGGGAACCTCCAGGCAACTTTCAATTGGGCCAGTTGCTATGGATTCGCTAATTGTGGCTGCTGGAATCGGAACCCTCAGCGTCATCGGTATTGAACAATACATAGCGGCGGCGGTTTTCTTAGCGCTTCTTGTAGGGGTCATTCAAGTTTTACTGGGTACACTTAAGCTTGGTTTTTTGGTTAACTTTTTGTCTAAACCTGTTTTAAGCGGATTTACATCTGCCGCCGCAATAATCATTGGACTCAGTCAATTGAAGCACCTGCTTCGAATCGACATGGCACAAACCAATCAAATACATATTCTACTTCAGGAAGTAGTTTTGAATATTTCGGACACCCACTTCCTGAGTTTTGGACTTGGTGTTGCTGGTATGGTCTTGATTAAGCTGTTTCAAAAAGTTAGTAAAAAAATACCTGCCATTCTTGTCGTGGTTAGTCTCGGAACTCTTTTGCTGTATTTTACACAGGGACAACTTAACGGAATCCGTATCGTAGGAGCCATTCCAGTTGGTCTTCCAAAGCTCGGTATTCCAAGTTTTGATAAAAATCTGTTGGTCGACTTAATACCCATTGCAATTACCCTTGCAGTAGTTGGTTTTACCGAAGCGATTTCGATTGCTAAAGCTATCGAAGAGCGTCATACGGAATATGAAGTAGACCCAAACCAAGAACTCATAGCCATCGGAAGTGGAAATATCATCGGTTCTTTTGCCCAATCCTATCCGTCTACCGCTTCTTTCTCAAGATCGGCTATTCAAGATCAGGGTGGAGCTCAATCGGGGATTGCCTCCTTGTTTAGTGCTGGACTTGTACTCCTTACATTATTATTCTTGACATCCTTGTTCTATTATCTTCCCATCCCTATTTTGGCCGCAATTATCATGGTTTCTATTTTTGGGCTTATCGACTTTAAGTACCCTCGCCAATTGTGGAAAAAAACCAGAGAAGAATCAGTAGCCTTTATAGTAACCTTTGTCATAACCATGACAGTCGGCATACCCCAAGGCATACTGTTTGGTGTTTTGCTTTCGCTTTTAACCATGATCTACAGAACCTCTCGTCCACACATTGCTATTTTAGGGAAAATTAAACATACAGAATATTACAAAAACATCAACCGCTTCCAAAAAGATATTGAAGTAGATGACCGCATGTTGATTTTACGATTTGATGCGCAGCTCTTTTTTGGAAATCAAGACTACTTTAAAAAAGAATTACAGAAGCATGTTGCACACAAAGGCAAAAATCTTGAGCTCATCATAATCAATGCAGAAGCAATCAATTATATTGATTCGAGCGCACTGAACATGCTCGAGAAAGTATGTACAGACTTGAAAGAAACTGGTCTACAAATAATGATGGTAGGTGCTATTGGACCCATACGAGATATTATTTATGATCATGCCTTGATTCAGATTATTGGCTCCGAAAACCTATTCATAAAGACCTCCGAAGCGGTTAATACATTTCTAGAGGGCACGGTAGTAACTGCGATTCAAAAAAAAATAACACATCAAAATCTTACCGTAACAAATGTTACCAAAAACATAGAAAAGGAATACTAATTTTGTTCCCATACAAAACGAGTAATCAAAAAAAGCTAAAATGAAAATCGAACAAATTTATACAGGATGTTTAGCCCAAGGTGCTTATTATATAGAAAGTAAAGGTGAAGTTGCTATCATCGATCCGCTTCGAGAAGTGACCCCATACCTCAAAAAAGCAAAAACAGATGGGGCGCAGATAAAATATATTTTTGAAACTCATTTTCATGCAGATTTTGTAAGCGGTCATGTTACCTTATCCCAAAAAACAGGAGCTCCTATCATTTATGGGCCAACAGCCAAGACTACATTTGAATCTCTAATTGCATACGACGGACAGCGTTTTCCTTTAGGCGACATCACTATAATTGCCTTGCATACTCCAGGTCATACGCAAGAAAGCACAACCTATTTACTTCAAGATCGTGATGGTAAAGATCATGCGATTTTTAGTGGTGATACCTTATTTCTTGGTGATGTAGGACGTCCTGATTTGGCACAAAAAGCAGCCGACATGACCCAAGATCAATTAGCCGCTATGCTTTTTAATAGTTTGCGAACTAAGATCATGCCGTTGGCGGATGATGTGATTGTATATCCAGCGCACGGAGCAGGTTCGGCCTGTGGAAAAAATTTAAGCAAAGAAACTATTGGTTCTCTCGGAGAACAAAAGAAAAAAAACTATGCACTTCGTTCCGATATGACGGAGGCAGAATTTATAAAAGAAGTGACGGATGGCTTGCTTCCACCACCACAATACTTCCCTCTGAATGTTCAGTTAAATAAAGAGGGATACGAAGATTTTGACGAAGTATTGAAAAGAGGGACGCAAGAATTTTCAGCAGAACAGTTCGAAGAACACGCAAAAAACACCGACGCAATTATTTTAGATGTTCGCAACCAAGCAGATTTTGCAAAAGGGCACATTCCGGGCTCTATTTTCATTGGAATTGACGGAGGGTTTGCTCCTTGGGTAGGTGCGTTGATTGGCGATGTAAAACAACCGCTTCTTTTGGTAACTCCTGAAGGGCGAGAGCAAGAAACCATCACCCGACTTTCTCGTGTAGGTTTCGATCAAACCCTAGGAACCCTAAAAGGTGGTTTTGCTTCTTGGGAAAATTCAGCTAAAGAAATTGACTCGATTCACTCCATCAGTGCTAAAGAGTTTAAAGCAAGTGTAACGGATTCAACTTCAATATTCGATGTTAGAAAACCCGGTGAATATGCTTCAGAACATCTTCCAAAAGCAAAAAACACTTCCCTTGATTTTATAAACGAGCACCTGAATGACTTTCCAGAGGAAGAAAATTTTTATCTTCATTGTGCTGGAGGATACCGTAGTATGATTACTGCCTCCATCCTAAAAAGCAGAGGAATTCACAACCTCATCGACGTAAAAGGTGGTTTTGGTGCAATAAAGGAAACGGGAATGGCAATTACAGATTATATTTGTCCTAGTACGTTGTAACGATAAAACAGACTCATGATTGCATACTTAACAAATTTAGGCCTTAGCAACAGCGTTTCACATAATAGTGTGCAAGAATTTTTAACTCCAGATGGAGTGCTGTATATTGTAATGAATCGTCCAGAAGTGCAAAATGCTTTTAATTCGAAGCAAATCGTTTTGCTGACCGAAGCCCTAGAAAATGCAGCTTCCAATCCCGAAGTAAAAGTGGTAGTTTTATGTGGAGAAGGGAAAAATTTTTGCGCCGGCGGAGACATCAATTATATGAAACAAATGGGCCAAAACTCATTTCAAGAAAATAAAGAAGATGCCCTTCAACTTGCACATTTGATGCATACGCTCAACGAGTTACCAAAACCTACTATTGCACGAGTCAATGGAGCTGCTTATGGAGGTGGTGTTGGATTATTGTGTTGCTGTGACATGGCTTTTGGAACCGAGGATACTAAAATTTGTTTGAGTGAAGTGAAAATAGGAATGGTTCCTGCCACCATTGCACCCTATGTAATGAATGCGATCGGGCTGCGAAACGCGCATCGTTTGATGCTAACTGCTGAAGTAATGCAGGGACAAGAAGCAGTCAATTGTAATTTTTTAAACGATATTTTTCCAACATCAGAATTCAGTAAAAAGGTTGATGCCTTGGCGCTAAAAATCACAACCAATGCTCCTAATGCACTAGAAGTTACTAAATCCATATTGTTGAACCTAGCCCACCAACCCGCTGATGAGGGCGTTATTGACTATACTGCGGACGTTATAGCCAGCGTACGCGAATCTGAAGAGGGAAAAGAAGGTCTGACATCCTTTATTGAAAAAAGAAAGCCAAACTGGACTCCGAAAAACTAAAAATAAATCAGAATTTCATCTAGCTTTGCATCTTAAAGGCTTCCTTTTTACAGACACTATATTTTATGATAAAATATTTTTTAAGCTTATTATTGACTCTTATTTTCAATGTAGTTTTTGCGCAATTTCCTTCAGACAGAAACTCACTTTCAAAAAATAATCTATACATCTATTGGGGTTGGAACTGGAGTGGTTATACCGACTCGGATATTCGCTTTAAAGGAGATGCGTATGATCTTTTGTTAGCAGATGTAAAAGCGCAAGATCGACATACCCCTTTCGATGCAAAAACTTATTTCCATCCATTGCATTTGACAAATCCACAGTACAATATTCGTGTAGGGTATTTCTTTAAAGATCGCTGGGATATTTCTTTTGGTGTTGATCATATGAAATATGTTGTAGATCAAAATCAAACTGTTGCAGTTAGTGGTTTTATCAATGATACAGGAACTAGCTATGATGGGAATTATGATCAAACTCCTGTTGTTATTGAGCCTGGGTTTCTGAAATTAGAACATACTGATGGGCTGAATTATGTGAATTTCGAGATTCGAAAACACACCCTATTATTCCAATACAAGAATGTAGAACTCAATGGGCAACTGGGCGCTGGACTTGGGGGGTATATGCCCAAGACAGACGCTTCTCTTTTAAATTTTGAACGCAACGATGATTGGCATTGGGCAGGTTTTGGAACACATGTTGTTGCTGGCTTAAACCTCACCTTCTTTCAGCGCTTCTTTATTCAAAGTGAAATTAAAGGGGGGTATATTAATTTACCAGACATAAAAACTACTGCATTAAATAGTGATGGAGCGAAACAAAAATTTCTTTTTTCACAAATCAATATTTTACTTGGAGGGATTATTAAGCTGAATAAAAAAGTTGAATCTAAGAAGCCTGTAGAAGGGAATTAGAGGTTTTATTCCTTGCTATTAAATCCTGTTGTTGAATTAAATAGTGCCTGTAAAATTCACTCAACACTATAGCAATACTGATAAAGGGACTTAAAATGTTTTTTCATGGCTCTTCTGGCAGCATCAGGATTCTGACTTCTAATAGCATCAATGATATCGTTGTGCTCTTGAATCCCAATAAAGGCAGTATCCTTGTCACAGACGTGATGTTTTTCGAAGTTATTTATGATTTCGGGTGTTATCTTGAGCATAAAAGTATTCAAGGTTGAATTTCCACTTGCACGAGCTATAGCCAAATGAAAGAGTAAATCTTCCTGTACTGCATCTTCACCAGCGTTGGCTTTATCTGAATAGGCAGCTAAAGCGTTTTCTAAGCGAATCAAATCGTCGGTTGTTCTTTTAATTGCAGCTAACTTAACGCCCTTAAGTTCCAGAAATATTCTGGCCTCAACCAGTTCTTTAAAAGATGGTACGGGCAGACTTAATATGTCATCGATCATACCATTTAAAGCGGTAATACCTATTTCGGCAACAAATGTTCCACTCTGGGGTATTGATTTAACTAACCCATAATATTCTAATGTTTGTATGGCATCGCGAAGATTTCCTCGAGACACATTGAACTTTTCGGATAACATACGCTCAGAAGGAAGCTTCTCTCCGGGTTCTAAGTTTTTAAAATTAATTAAATCCTTGAGACTCGAAATAATCATCTTCTTCGTACTCTGAATTTCGTTGTCAATTATCATTATCGCCTATAATTCTAAAACATCAATCTTGTTTCATCAAATCAGAGATTTAAAAAACACGTTAATCATGAGAAATTTCTAACTCGTAATATTTTACTCTCGCATAAGAACCTTCATCTCTACTCTGAAAGTAATTCCCTGCTTTAAAATAATTTTCAAAAATACCCCACTTTTGAATGTGAATACTATCGTACATGATGGAATAAAGGTCATTAAAAATAATCTCCATATTCCCATCGGAAACAATCACTTCAAGAGTAAACTTATTATGGCCAACGTCAATTGGAATGGTATATCCATCGTCGTCACCCCATGTACTTTCATGCAATAACTCTTCATAGGAAGCATTCAAATCTTTTACTACTTTAGTTTTGATTCTAACACGGCCTTTGTCCCAATATATCTTAAGCATTGGAGGAGCATTGTTATCATCCTCACCTATCAAATCTCGTTGGATGTTAGTAAGACGTCCATGAATTTGCATGATGATAACCTTATGTGATTTTCCATTTCTATCTAATGACACTTCTGGAACCGACAATACTCCACGCATACGGCCACCTTCGGCAAAAGTCCAATTGGTATTATCACTTCCAGGAATCATTTGTTCTCGCAACTCAGTTCTTGAATATGATGAATTCGCAGTAGTTGATTTTGGATACGCATAAAAAACTAGAGAACCATCAATAGAATCGTTATAAAAAAACGGTTTTAAAGTCTCGTTATTTGCATAGTCCAATATCTCGGGAGGACGTACTGAAGTTGGATTACCTATCGGTAAGGTTATTTTCCAATTATTTAAATCAATATTTGGCAGTAAATAATCTCCGTTATCTGAAGTAGTTGTCGCAGTAGTACTTTCCGATGAACTATCATCGGAAATACTACTTTGACTATTTATTAATTCTTTTTCAGCAATATATAAATCAAGTTCGCTTAAACCATTATCCGTTTTTTTACAACCAGAATAAGCTAATAAAAAGCTGAGAAATAAACAATACAAGCATACATTGTGTAGAGAGAATATTTTCATTCACCTAATTTGGATTAATCTACTGGATAAAGCTTAACGTTATCTATGTAAGCATCCACAGATGTAATACCATACATCCAAATAGCTACTAATCCACTTTCTGGTGCAATAAAAGATTGTTTTACAAGCGTAAAGTTTCCTTTTCCGAGAATAGCCGTACTTACAATCTGAGTTAATGGTGATGCTTGAGAGCTAGCTAAAGCATCGGCACCATCGCTGAAGTGTCCAGACAA
>DLQQ01000063.1 GCA_002477625.1 Candidatus Arcticimaribacter sp. UBA7428 | reverse complement strand
ATATTCATTGGGTTTTCAGGAAATGATTATCTTTGCACGTTAATGACCTACAAGAAACATCATCTCGGTAAATCTGTTGAAGAAGAATCTTTTTCATTAATTGCAATTCACACTTCGATAGAAGATTTTCAGTTGGCCTATTTCATCAATCAAAGTTGTGCTACTCAATTCAAAAGAGATCACAATCTTTATTCCTCGCATTTGAAAAGAAATGTAAACGGAATGGTTTGGGAAAACAGTTGGGATGAAGAAACTTATTGGCATTTATTTCCCAATAAATATGTGAATGAAAAACGTTCGAGTGAACAACCTAGTTTACTGTTTGAAGAAAATTATTTCATTGAACAGTACCTCTTACCAGAGTTCAAACAGGTAACCTATTTTATTAAAAAACCAGAAGACCCGATAAACAGTTTATTTGTAAAAAAAATTCAAGAGCTTCCAGAGGTGCAGATTGCTTATAGCATTGCTGAAAAAGCCATAAAATCAACCAAAAACATAATCTTTGACTAATGCCATTACTTAAAAAAACAAAAATAGTTGCAACTCTAGGACCTGCATCGGAAAGCGAAGACGTTATCAGAAAAATGATGCTCGCTGGAACCAATGTCTTTAGAATAAATTTTTCGCATGCAGATCACGATGATGTTGCAGTCCGCATCAAAATCATTAGAAAACTAAGCGACGAATTAAACCTTCACATCTCTATACTAGGCGATTTGCAAGGTCCAAAATTAAGAGTAGGTGTTATAGAAGAAGGTGCTGTGGTTCATCCGGGTGATCTTGTTGAGTTCAATACCGCTGCTCCTTTCGAAGGGGATGCGAAGTCTGCTTACATGACTTACCAACGTTTTCCTATGGATGTAAATCCTGGAGAACGCGTTTTGTTGGATGATGGGAAATTGATTTTTGAAGTTGTTTCTACGGACCGAAAAGAAATTGTTACTGCCAAAGTAATTCAGGGTGGCCCATTCAAATCTAAAAAGGGAGTAAACCTTCCCAATACAAATGTGTCTCTTCCTGCTTTAACCGAAAAAGATATCGAAGATGCTGTTTTTGCTATTGAACAGCAAGTCGATTGGATAGCACTTTCTTTTGTTCGAAACAGTGAAGATTTAATTGAACTTCAAGACCTTATTAAAAAACATTCGGATTATAAGATCCCAATCATTGCTAAAATAGAAAAACCAGAAGCGATTGAAAATATCGATAAAATCATTGCTTATTGTGATGGTCTTATGGTAGCTCGTGGTGATCTGGGGGTAGAAGTTCCTGCTGCTGAGGTGCCTTTAATTCAAAAGAATTTGGTGCTTAAAGCTAAACAAGCCCGTATTCCAGTAATCATTGCTACACAAATGATGGAGACAATGATCGACAGTTTAACCCCTACAAGAGCTGAAGTAAACGATGTTGCAAACTCGGTTATGGATGGTGCAGATGCTGTTATGCTCTCTGGAGAAACATCTGTCGGAGACTACCCAGTTCAGGTAATTGAAACCATGACTTCGATTCTCAAAAGTGTTGAAGATTCTTCTTTAATCAATGTTCCACAAACTCCTCCCAACATTCGTACACCTCGTTTCATAACCAAATCAGTATGTTACCACGCTGCTCTAATGGCCAATGAAATTAATGCTAAAGCGATTTGCACCCTCACCAATAGCGGCTACACAGCTTTTCAAATATCTGCTTGGAGGCCTTCAGCTGCAGTCTTGGTTTTCACTTCAAACAAACGCATTCTTTCTCAGCTCAATTTACTATGGGGTGTAAAAGCATTTTATTACGATCGCTTTGAGAGTACGGATAATACGGTTGAAGAAGTAAATAAAATAGTTGAAGCAGAAGGTTTTGTAAAGAAAGGGGATATGTTGATCAATCTAGCGGCAATGCCTATTATAGACAAGGGTATGGTCAATACACTTCGAGTTTCTTTGATTTAAAAAGGCAAACTCAACTGTACCTCTATTTTTTCTTTTGGGTGTTCTTCGTTTTTCTTTTCTGAAGTATTGAGATTTGAAATTGTAATTCCCAAGAGGCGGACTGAGTTTTGTAGTTTTTCTTGATATAAAAGCTGCAGTGCATGCTCAACAATCATGCTTTTATCTGAAATGAAAAAAGGGAGGGTTTTGCTTCGCGTTTGTTGCACAAAATCAGAGTATTTAATTTTAAGTGTGATGGTCTTTCCGGAGTGCTGATAACGCTGTATTCGTTTGTCCAGTTCTTCTGCTATGATTGTGATTTTATCAGACAGATATACTTCGCTGGTCAGGTTTTCATGAAAAGTGCGTTCTGCTCCGATTGACTTTGGAACACGAGAAGAGACAACTGGGCTGTTATGTATGCCTCGAATCGCTTTAAAATAATAACGTCCAGATTTACCGAAATGTTCTGTCAGGAATGCTTCTGACTTTTGTTTTAAATCTGCTCCCGTAAAAATTCCTCGATGATACATTCGCTTGGCTGTAACTTTTCCAACTCCGTGAAACTTTCTTATTTCCAAGGCTTCTAAAAAGGCAAGAACCTCCTCAGGTGGAACTGTTTTTTGACCATTGGGTTTGTTGAAATCACTGGCAATCTTAGCCACAAACTTATTAATAGAAATACCAGCCGAAGCATTTAGACCTGTAGATTCCAGAATACGTTCACGTATTTCAGTTGCTAAAACACTGGCAGAAAAAGAGTTTTTTTTATTTTGGGTAACGTCCAAATAGGCCTCATCCAGGGAAAGGGGTTCGACTAAGTCCGTATATTCAAAAAAAATAGTTCGGATTTGAGCAGAAATCTCTTTGTATCGTTCAAACCTGGGTTTTACAAAAATAAGATGCGGACAATTCCGTTTTGCCACTACTCCACTCATCGCACTGCGTACACCAAACTTCCGAGCTTCATAACTTGCAGCTGCAACTACACCACGATCGCCTCCTCCACCCACAGCAATCGGCTTATTGCGTAGTTCAGGATTATCCAATTGCTCAACCGATGCATAAAAAGCATCCATATCCACATGGATTATCTTTCGAATATGGTTTTCCTGATCCATAGGCTAAATTACATATCTTTAATGGAATAAAAATAGGGAGGAAATGATTGAAATAGAACGAAAATTCTTAGTTAAATCAAGTGACTACAAAAAAGAAGCACATCAAAAAACAAAAATCGTTCAAGGGTATTTAACAAAAGATCCACATCGTACTGTCCGTGTAAGAATTCGAAAAGATCAAGGGTTTTTGACTATTAAAGGTATTTCATCAGAAGACGGTCTGAGTCGTTTTGAGTGGGAAAAAGAAATTCCATTAAAAGAAGCTCAAGAATTAATTGCACTGTGTCTGCCAACAATTATTGAAAAAACAAGGTATGAAGTTACTTACAAAGGAGTATTGTTTGAAGTTGATGAGTTTGAGGGATCCCATAACGGCTTGGTTCTAGCAGAAGTAGAACTAAATTCTTCTAAGGAGTTTTTTGAAATACCCAAATGGGTTGATAAAGAAGTTACTGGAGATAAGAAGTATTATAATTCTTACTTATCCAATTCAGAATAAAGAATTGAAAAAGGTATCCATGCGTACATCGTGGATACCAAGCACTCTTTTTAAGCTTTTTAAAGTACAGTTAGTTCCTTTCTCCATCTTCCGATATTGAATGTGACTTATTTTATTGTCCCATGCAAAAACTTCATAACTTTTGTAACCTGCATTTACCCTAAGCTTCTTCAATTCTTTTCCTATATTTGCTTTTAAAGATTCAAACGCATCTGATGATTCGATCTTGCTCATTTAAATTGTGTTGGGGTGGTTAATTTAAAGCAAATAACACAATAACCTTCTGGATGATTTACGTAAAAAAAATATGTTTATTAAAATTACAATAATTAAATATTGTCCTTACATTGAATATACTCTCTCGACTAAACAGATTTCAACATCATAAGAAGCATACCATTCGTTAATTCCTTTAGCCTGAGTAACTTGATGCTTGGTATGTTCTTTCCATAAAAGAATATCCTCAATTGATTTCCAGTAACTTATGATGATTCCTAATTCTTGCCTCACACTCTTAAATCCCAAAAAACCAGGTTGACTTTTTGCCAAATCATACATTTCTTGAGCAGTCTACTCATATCCCACAGTACGGTCCTTAAGTTTAGAAGTGAAAATTACTGCATAATAAGGAGGTTTAGCATTATTCATTTTTATAAATCTTCACATTCAATTCGCCTGAAGCATTCATATGGGCTCTATACATCCCGGGAGTATTGAATTCCATTGCAACATTTCCACGCGAATCTAAAACAACTACGCCTCCATCTCCACCTAAATCTTCTACCTTTTGAAGTACTATTTTAGAGGCTTCTTGGATGCTTAGATTTTTATACTCAACCAGAGCTGCAATATCATGAGCAACTACAGAGCGAATAAAAAATTCGCCCCAACCGGTTGCAGATACGCCACAACTGGCATTATTAGCATAAGTTCCAGCACCAATAATTGGAGCATCTCCAATACGATCCCATTTTTTATTAGTCATTCCACCCGTAGATGTTCCTGCTGCTAGGTTACCCTGCAAATCCAATGCAACACATCCTACAGTTCCAATACGTTGGTTTTTAAAATATTGTTCTTCTACAGCATTGAAACTAAGGTTTTGATTGGCTTCTTTTTCTTGCACTCGTTTCAAGGCGTCAAGACGTCGTTCCGTGATAAAATACGATTCGGGAACCGTATCGAGCCCCTGTTCGACTGCAAATTGATCCGCTCCAGCTCCTGCTAGCATTACGTGAGGAGAATTATTCATAACCTTTATTGCAGCACTAATTGGATTTTTGATGTGCTTTACACCTGCTATTGCGCCAGCATCGAGGGTTTTTCCATCCATAAAAGAGGCGTCGAGTGCGATGGATTCGCCAGCAGTAAGAACCGCTCCTTTTCCAGAATTGAAAAGAGGAGAATTTTCCATCACATGAATTGTTTGCTCAACTGCATCTTGACTTGTTCCGCCGGCTTTAAGGATTGCATGTCCAGTTGCAACTGCTTCTGCCAATTTTTCGCGATAAGCTTGCTCCATTTCAGCAGACATATTCTCTTTAAGAATAGTTCCTGCTCCACCATGAATGACAATTCCAAAAGTAGGTTCTCGATTGTCTTTTACAGCAGTACAACCAACAACAAACAAAAGGACTAGTAAGCTTAAAATATGTTTCATAGATGATTTTCAAATTAATATAATTTAACTAATATAGAAAATCCTTTTATTATAAACATTATTGGTATTGATTTTAGAATAAGTTTTACATTTAGATAATAATATTAAAACATTAAACCCATGTCAGTAAGCATCGAAGCGCTATTAAAAAAATTAGATATAGTAAAGAGTCAGCCCGGTTGTTCAACTGGAAGTAACTGGTTTGCAAATGGTGATGTAATTTCGGCCGAATCTCCTGTTGATGGATCTAAATTAGGAACTGTTCATGCAGCATCCTTTGAAGATTATGAAAAAGTTTTACAAACTGCGGAAGAGGCTTTCATAAGTTTTAGAAAAATTCCAGCTCCTGTTCGTGGGGATATGGTGCGACAATTCGGGAACGCATTGCGAGATAAAAAAGAACTTTTGGGGCAGCTTGTTTCTTGGGAAATGGGAAAATCCCTCCAAGAGGGCTTAGGAGAAGTTCAAGAAATGATCGATATCTGCGATTTTGCTGTAGGTCTTTCAAGACAACTTCAAGGAACTACCATGCATTCTGAACGTCCAAATCATCGAATGTATGAGCAATATCACCCTTTAGGAATTGTAGGGGTCATATCGGCCTTTAATTTCCCAGTAGCCGTCTGGGCGTGGAATACTGCATTGGCTTGGATTTGTGGAGATGTTGCTGTTTGGAAACCCAGCGAAAAAACACCCTTATGTTCAATCGCTTGTCAAAAGATAATTGGAACCATTTTGAAAGAAAATGATTTACCAGAAGGAATCTCCTGTTTATTAAACGGAGGAGCCGAAGTAGGTAAATGGCTTAGTGAAGATAGAAGAATTCCTTTGCTCTCAGCAACAGGATCTACTACAATGGGTAAAAAAGTAGCTCAGAAAGTAGGGGCACGTCTTGGGAAATCTTTATTGGAATTGGGTGGAAACAATGCACTAATCATCAGTCCAAATGCTGATCTTAAGACAACTTTATTGGCTACTGTTTTTGGAGCCGTCGGAACTGCAGGGCAACGTTGTACCTCAACCAGAAGGCTTATTGTTCATGAATCGATCTTTGCTCAGGTAGAAGAAAAGCTTACAAATGCCTACAAGCAATTACGCATTGGAAATCCACTAAACGCTGAAAACCATGTTGGACCACTAATCGACCAAGATGCAGTATCTCAATATGAAACTGCACTGAAAAACATCAGCCTCGAAGGAGGAGAATGGGTTGTTGAAGGGGGAACGCTCAGTGGAACAGGATACGAAAGTGGATGTTATGTTAAGCCTGCTATTGCAAAAGTATCTATTGATAGCGAGATGGCGCAACAAGAAACCTTTGCACCGATCTTATATCTCATGAAATATTCAGGCAGCATTGAAAATGCAATTGATATTCAAAACGATGTAAATCAGGGGTTATCGTCCGCAATCATGACACAAAACCTACAAGAAGCCGAAACCTTTTTGGCACATTGGGGGAGCGATTGTGGAATCGCAAACGTTAATATTGGCACCTCTGGAGCTGAAATTGGTGGCGCCTTTGGAGGGGAAAAAGATACAGGTGGTGGAAGAGAAAGCGGTTCAGATGCATGGAAAGTATATATGAGAAGACAAACCAATACCATTAATTATTCGGATGACTTACCCTTAGCACAGGGGATCAAATTCGATTTCTAAACTTTAGTTTCATTACCTTTACAAAAAAATAAAATCAGCATGTATACTTTTATAAAAACTGCACATTCCTACTGGGCATTTATTGTCCTTATTCTTTTAGTTTTAGCAATCGCAAATGCTTTTATTGGGATCGCTAAAAAGAAAACATTTAACTCAACCGATTTTAGACGTTCGTTATTTGTATTAATCTCCTCGCATATTCAATTCTTAATTGGATTAATTCTATACTTTGTTTCTCCATGGTTTGGGAAATGGAGTGCCTTGGGCATGGGGGTTATGAAAGACAGTCAAGCGCGTTTATACTTGGTTGAACATCCTATAACGAATCTTATCGCACTTGTGCTGATAACCATGGGGTGGTCCATGCATAAGCGTCAGTCATTGGATGCAAAGAAGTTTTCTCGGATTGGTGTTTTTTACACCCTGGGACTTCTTTTACTTCTTTCGAGAATTCCATGGAGTACTTGGATCTAAAATAAGCTAACCACCGTATCGACCTGAATCTATGATTACTAGCCGAAAGCCAGAATTCAAACACTTATTGCTGAAGAATAAACTCAAAATTGCTGTTCTCGGTGGAGGTAGTTGGGCTACTGCCTTAATTAAAATCCTATCGGAGAACAAACGCAAGGTCGGTTGGTATATTCGCAATGAAAAAAACAAAGATTTCATTGAAAAACACCAGCACAATCCAAGCTATTTAACTTCAACTACTCTCAAGACAAAGCGCCTAAAAATAAGTACGGATATAAACGAGGTAGTGGAAGGAGCCGATATCATCATTGTGGCGATTCCATCAGCCTTTATTATGAGTGAGTTCGCAAAACTCCAGACTCCGTTGAAGGATAAAATAGTTGTGTCAGCAGTTAAGGGCGTCATTCCAGAAAACATGAAAATCCCTGGGAACCATTTCCACGAAGATTATGGAGTTCCCCTAGACCAAATTGGCGTTATCTGTGGCCCTTGTCACGCAGAGGAGGTAGCGATGGAAAAGCTTTCCTACTTGACGATCGCATGTCAGAATCAGACCTATGCAAAATGTATTGCGTCCATGCTCAAAACTAAATACATCCGTGTAAAAGCTTCAGACGATATCATTGGAACAGAATATGCCGCAATGCTTAAAAACATCTATGCAATTGCAGCTGGAATAGCACACGGTCTTGGTTATGGTGATAATTTTCAAAGCGTATTGATGAGTAATGCAATTCGAGAAACAAAGCGCTTTATAAAAGATGTGCATAAAATGAAACGAAACATCAACAACTCAGCCTATCTGGGAGACTTGTTGGTCACGGGATATTCTGTGTTTAGCCGCAACCGAACCTTTGGAAATATGATTGGAAAAGGATATACGGTCAATGCAGCACAAATGGAAATGAACATGATTGCTGAAGGATACTACGCTTCCAAATCAGCGCGCTATATCAATTCGCAATACAGAACTCAAACACCCATTATTGAAGCAGTTTATCTCATTCTTTACGAAGGGAAAAGACCGGAAAATATATTCGAAAAACTAACGAAAAAACTCGACTAAAGTGTCGGTTTAAATTGCTGAAGGAAACGTACATCATTTTCAAAGAACATACGAATATCGCTCACTTGGTACAATAACATTGCGATACGTTCTATCCCCATTCCAAATGCATAGCCTGAATATTCTTCTGGATCGATTCCACAATTTTCCAACACAGTCGGATCGATCATTCCACAGCCCATAATTTCTAACCAACCGGTTCCTTTGGTGATTCGATAGTCAATTTCTGTTTCTAGGCCCCAGTAGATATCTACTTCAGCACTAGGTTCTGTAAAAGGAAAATAAGAAGGTCGCAAACGGATCTTTGACTTGCCAAATAAGGCTTGAGTAAAGTAACTAAGCGTTTGTTTTAAGTCGGCAAAAGACACGTTTTTATCAATATACAAACCTTCTACTTGATGAAAAATACAATGCGCTCGAGCAGAGATAGCTTCGTTTCTAAAAACACGCCCAGGAGAAATTGTACGGATTGGAGGTTTATTGTTTTCCATGTAACGTACTTGAACAGATGATGTATGTGTACGCAACAGTATATCGGGATCGGTTTGAATGAAAAAGGTATCCTGCATGTCCCGAGCTGGGTGATATTCAGGTAGGTTTAACGCAGTAAAATTATGCCAATCATCTTCGATTTCTGGACCTTCTGAAATATTAAAACCTATTTGAGAAAAAATAGCTACGATTCGGTTACGTACAACCGTTAACGGATGCTGACTTCCTAAAGCCGATGGAAAAGCCGGTCGAGACAAGTCACCATAAACTCCTGCTGTTGTAGTTGAACTCTGAGTTGCTTTGAGTGATTCTACTTTTTCAGCAACAGCAGTTTTAAGCTGATTCAAGACTTGTCCGAATTCTTTTTTCTCTTCGTTAGGTACTGCTCTGAATGCAGCAAAAAGATCGTTTAAAATCCCTTTCTTACCTGCATAAGAGATTCTGAATTGCTCTATCGCTTCTTGATCCGTAGCTTCGAATTGTGCTACTTTTTGAAGATGTTCTTTAACCGTTTCAATCATGCTATAAAAATACGTATTATACTATTGAATTAATCCTTTTTGAATAAAGTAATGCACTACAGCTTCCTTCATCAAGATGCTTTGTTCTCCTGGTTTCAGTGGGGGAAGCTCCTCAATCAGCTTAAAATGTGGCCACCGTTCGTCGTCAAAATAATCAAAAGCATAATAGCCGAAGGGTTCTAAAACCGAACAGATTCCAATGTGAATGATATCTACATTATCATCCTTTTTGAACCGCTTATGCACTTGACCTAATTCCTGAAGTCCTACCAAATACAAAACCCCTTCGATGTCAATGGACTCGGTTTCAGAGAAACGTTCTGTCAGCACCGAAACCAATGCTTCCCATTGCTCTTTCAACTCTTGATCTCGTACAGTTGCTTTTTGCATCCGACAAAGATATGGCATTCCTAAAAAGAGGGGGCAGATAGAACAAAAAATCTTTATATTCGTTCTATGAATTATATCGACATAGCAATTGTTGGCTTGGTTATTTTTGGAGCCGTAAAAGGATTTTCAAAAGGCTTCATCATTGAGGCCGCATCTCTAATTGCATTAATTCTTGGACTCATTGGTGCCTTATTGTTTTCTTCTACAGTCGGGACACTCCTCGAAAGTTTTATCGATGCTGATCGCATCCCTCCTTCTGGAGTTTTGTTCATACTGACCTTTATCGCGATCATCATTGGAATTAATCTCTTAGCTAAATTCTTGACGCGTGTTCTAAAAATGGCAGCTTTAGGTGGTCTTAATCGTTTGTTGGGGGCAGTTTTTGGAGGACTGAAATTTATTTTAATCCTCAGTGCCATAACCCTGATTTTGGATCAGTTTGAATTCCTATTCACCTTTATGGAAGACGATATAATTGACGAATCACAATTCTACGAGCCTGTTAAATCAATCGGAAGTATTGTTTTGGAATGGCTGCTTGACAAGAAAGATTTATTGCCCGAAGAACTAGTTTAACATTCTCAAAGAAGAGGCAGTCACCCAACCCTCGGAGCCGTTGGCAATTTTAATTTTTCTCCAAGATTCTAGCGAATCTATAACCGATACTTTAGTGCCTTCGTGTAATTCAAATAAAACTTCAGAGCGTTCATTCGGTTCTCCCCAAATATTAATTTGCGCCTCAAAAATAATCCCTGAACGTTCAACTTCTAGTTGCTTATCCTTAGAATAAGTAAGCGTAAACAATGTGAGAAAAACAATAGTAATGACCCAGAAAACAGAAAAATAAAGGCGCTTCCAAACCGTATTCGAATTGAACAAATACAACACAAACAGCAAGGACATAACCCAAGCAATTCCAATTAGTATTTTAGCCCAGTTTGCAATTGAAAATCCAGAAGTTATGGTTTCTATCACCTGATCTAAAAAACTTTTAGGAAGAACTTCAATCGCATCGAGTGACATGTTTTGGGCAAACTGTAAATTGGTTGAAATCTCTTCGTTATCAGGATCTAACAATTTTGCTTTTTCAAAGTAAAAAATACTTTCACCTACTTCACCCAAGCGATAATAGGCATTGGCCAAATTAAAATACAATTCCGAACTGTGAACCTCAGCTTCTAGAACAGCTTCATAATGGGTTATGGCTTCTTGATAAGCACCGAGATTATAGGCTTTATTGCCTTGATCAAAAAGAGCATCTGGTGTTTGAGCGATCATCGTTGAACTCAAAAAAAGAACTGCAATAAAAGAATTTATTCGCTTCATAGTTGTTTATCCATTTTTGAAATTAATCCAGAAGCGCGATCAAAATCTTCTTGCATACGAACTGAGGTTGCGGGTGCATATCGCGCGGCCTCACAATCTTCAAGTAAGCCAACAAAATCTTTGATTACTGCTGCGTTTACTTCCTTGTCTTGCAATAGGCTTTTGATTCTAGCTTTACTAAATTCTGCTGTTACAATATGGAGTTTCGCTTTTAAATAATTGTGCAACGCCCGTTCAAGTGCATTGTAGAATGCTTCTTTTTTCCCTAAAGCTTTCTTGGCAGAGCTCAAGTATTTCCTCGCTAATCGATTCGCCGCTTTTTGTCTAAGGGTCATAGGATCATTTGAACGACCAAGTTGGGTTTTCATCACAATTGCTATGATCAACAGTAGGACAAAAGGCAACAATAACATCCAACAAAACATACGCCCTCCAAAAAAGGAATCGGTTGATTCGATGGGCATCAATTGAGTCTCTAAAGCGATGAAATTGAATTGATCTTCGTTTAATTTTGGTCGCAAGAGATTAGAAACTGCTTGCCCCTTAGAAGAGGTTCCGGCTACAGGCCCCTCGTTCACATTAACCATTTGTTCCGCTGAGTTGAGGGTAACATATCGTTTCTTGTTGGGTTCAAAATATGAAAATGTGACTCTGGGTATTGGATAGTTTCCTTGGAATTCTGGAACAATAGTATAGGTGTCTTGAATACTACCCTGCATCCCGAGCAGGTTTGTTTTTATGTTTTCAGTATGTTCCGGTTCATAGACTTCAAGTGCCGCTGGAACATTAATTTTGGGTAGATTAAATAATTTTAAATTTCCTCTCCCAGAAACTTTTATCGTTGCTTGAAAAGACTCCGACGCTTTCAAGACGTCCTTATTTAAACTAAAATTCAAGTCAAAATTTCCAACCGCCCCTGTAAAACCAACTGGCTTCCCTTCTTGGGGCAAGGGTTTTACTTTTATGGTACGCTTTCCTGCTGTAATGACTTTCGGAACTTGTCGATTGACTAGATTTCCCCAGATGTCTCTTCGGTTAGATGGTACTTGAACTGTAGTGTTAAGCGTCAAAGGCTCCAAAATCAACTCCCCTGTTTTTTGTGGATAAAGAACGGCTTTTCGCCAAGTAACGTAGTTGTAAGTCGCACCCTTGTATGTCCCTTGCTTCATCTCCAATTTCTTGATTGGAATCAAATGGCTCCAAAAATCAGCATAACCTGGACTTTCTAATTCATTTACATTGGAAATTCCAATTTCCGAAGTGTAATATAATTTATAAACTACAGTAAAAGCCTCGTTCAAATAGGGGTTTCCATTCGAAACTTCAGCAACCAAATGCACATTTTGATCTGCGATATAATCTGCATTTCCTGCTTGGTTTGGGGTTTTTACAGCTTCCGTAACTTCTACCGATACGGGAGATGTTTTATAAATCGCTCCATCAATTTTGACCGTTGCTTGTCCAATGCTGAGTTTTCCTTTTCTGGTAGGATTAAGAAAGTAGGTAAACGATCTTGAAAAAGATCGTTTACCATTGATCCAGCTGTTACTAGTCGATTGGTTGGGACCCGCAACCACACGAAAACCTTCGAATTGGGGTGGCGTAAAATTATCGCCATTCTTATTCATTTCAAAGCTAACCTTCAATCGCTCATTAATACCCAAACGGTTCTTACTCACCTTTGTTTGAAAGGTAATCTGAGCTCCTAATTGGAATCCTACGGTCAATAGGAAGGTCGCTAAAAGTATTTTTTTTAACATAAAAACTTACCAGTCTTTTTTAGTTTTAACAGGAGTACCTTTCACTTTTTGAGCATTTACTTTTTCCTGTACTCCTTTTTCTTGATTGTTCATTGCCTCTAAGAGGCTCTTAACTTGTTCGGGGGATATTTGTCCTGGTTTGGGTTGTGGTGGGGGTTGCTTCTTTTCATCTCCTTCCCCCTCTTTTTCGGGGTTCTTGGGCTTATCCTCCTCCGGCTTTTCCTTGGAGTCGTCTTCAGATTCCCCATCTTCTCCTTCTTTTTTGTCTTTGTCTTCTCCTTCGTCTTTAGGGTCTTGTTGGTCTCCTTTTTCGTCTTTCTTTTCTTGATCTCCCTCTTTATCCTGATCTTCCTTATCCTGATCCTGATCTTGGTTGTCTTGATTTTGCTCGTCTTGCTGATCCTGTTGTTGCTCCTTTTCTAAAAGCTCCTTTGCAAGCGCGTAATTGTATCGGGTTTCTTCGTCTGTAGGATTATTTCGCAATCCATTTTTAAAAGCTGCGACTGCCTGAGCATAATCTTTTTGCTGCATATACACATTCCCTAAGTTATGAAAAGCTGCGTGTTTTTCATTTTTAGATGTGGTGTTCTTTTGCGTCTGGAAGAACCGTTGAGAAGCTGCAGAATAATCTTCTATTCTATAATTTGTATTTCCCAAGTTATGCAGGGCTTCGGATTTTTCGGGAGCCAAAGAAACTGCTTTGCGGTATTGAGCCTCGGCATCAATATACTCGGCCTGCTCGTGGGCTTCATTTCCATCCACAATGAGGTTATTGGCTACTTCGTTTTGACTCCAAGATAAAACCGAAGTGAGTACTAAAAACAAGAAGGAAAGGCCTTTAAAATTCATAGCATTAATCTTTTTTATTCTCATTAAATAAATTCATTCGCAGCACCCATTTGGTTTGGGTTTCGAATAATAATATTTCTATCAAAAGTAACAGAAATCCTGCAATCAAAAAAGGTTGGAATCGGTCTTTGTAACTCACAAACTTTTTTGCTTCAAATTCTTTTTTCTCCATTTGCTTGAGCGTTTCCGAAACAAACTCTAAAACTGCTTGTGTATCATTTCCCTCAGTATAATTCCCGTCGGTTACATCGGCAATAGAAGTGAGCACCTCGGGGTTGCGTTTGGTCATTACAACTTCTCCGTTTTCATCTTTCTTATACGATTCTACTATTCCGTTTCGCTTGATTGGAATGGGAGCTCCTTTTTCGGTTCCAACACCAAAAGTAAATATTTTAATCCCTAACTCTTTTGCTCGTTCTGCAGCAGCCATAGCCTTTTCGGAATGATCTTCTCCATCGGACAAAATAAAAATAACCCGATTGGTTTGATCTTCATCATCAAAATAGGTTGCAGCTAAATCAATCGCGGCATCAATAGCTGTTCCCTGTGAAGAAAGCATGTCGGTGTTGAGTGCTTGTAAAAACATTTTGGCAGCGCCGTAGTCGGTTGTAATGGGCAATTGAGGGACCGCTTGAGCCGCATAAGCGATAATCCCAACCCGATCGCTTGCCAATTGATTCAAGAGCGCAGACACGAGTCGTTTTGCTTTTTCGATACGGTTTGGAGCAATGTCTTCTGCCAACATACTCTTCGATACATCAATAGCAAAAACGATATCAACACCTTCTCTTTTTACGGTCTCTAACTGCGTTCCTATTTTAGGGTTTACTAGTGCCAGGATCAAACAACTCACCCCTAGGCTAATCAAAATGAGTTTGAGTAAAGGTTTTAATCGCGAACGTTCTGGACTTAAAACTTCCATTAATCGAGATGAAGCAAATTGTTCTTGTGCTTTTCTTTTCCAGGCAGAAATCCAAAGATAGCCAAGCCACAATACGGGAAGCATTGCAAAAACATAAAAATAAATCGGCGCGTCTAATTGATACATTATTATATAAAACTTCTAAAAATTGTGTTCTTTAAAATCCACTCTGCAAAGAGTAAGCCTAAGGCTATGAGTATGAGTATTCTGTATTTTTCTTGGTAATTATAATACTTAAACTCTTCAACTTCTGTCTTTTCTAACTTATTGATTTCATTGTAAATGTCTTTTAGTTTTTTGGTGTCTGTTGCTCTAAAATACAAACCTCCAGTATCGTCTGCAATCGCCTTCAAAAGTTCTTCATCGATCTCAACTTTGGTTAGCCCATATTGGAATTTTCCGTTAGGTAAAACGCCAATTGGAGCTTTAGCAGTTCCATTACTTCCTAGGCCAATGGTGTAGGTTTTAATTTGAAATTCTACTGCCAACTCTGCTGCAATTTTTGGTTCAATAAAGCCTGAATTGTTGACGCCATCAGTAAGTAAAATAATGACTTTACTTTTAGCTCTACTATCTTTCAATCGGTTTACGGCAGTTGCCAAGCCCATTCCAATTGCGGTTCCATCGTTGATTACGCCATCGTATCGAATACTGCGTAATGCATTTTTCACGATGCGTTTATCGCTTGTAATAGGTGTTTTGGTATAACTTTCTCCTGCATAAACGACTAAACCGATCCTATCGTTTTGTCGATCATCGATAAAATCTGCTGCTACTTCTTTCAGTGCATTCAACCTACTGGGTTTTAGGTCCTGCGCCAACATACTCGAAGAGACATCAATGGCCATTACGATGTCTATCCCCTTGTTGGTTTTGGTCCGTGAAGAGATATCTACGGTTTGTGGGCGAGCAAGAGCGAGAACAACGAGTGCCAAAGCACAGATTCTAAAGACAAACAATAACGGCTGAAAACGAGCCAAATTGGAACGTACACCCTCAAAACCTTTGGTCGATGAAATGGTTAGCCGCGCTTGTTGAAACTTGCGCTTGTAAACATACCATAGGATGACCAAGGGCAGGGCTATCAATCCCCACAGATATTCTGGATTCGCTAATTCTATTCCTTCAAACACGCTTATAATTCTTTTAATACTTCTAGTGATTCTATAATTCGAGCTTCGATTTGATCTCCGTATCGATCGTCTTTGGCATACAACATACGCAATTCAACTTGCACTTGTTCAAAGGGCAAAATAATGGATCGCAAACGACAACGTGTACGTTCCTTCCCATCAGAATTTAAAAGGTCGAGAGTTCCAGAAAGCTGAATTACTTCAGAGCCATCCTTAGTTTTAAAGGGGTCCGGATTAATCAACATATTGGTAGCGCCATCTTCTTCTAAACCTGTAATTATTTCATTGATCATTTCCTGAGCTTCTTGCTGCTGTACCTCTTCTGATTTTTCTTTTCCTTGCTCGGGTGGAGCCTGTTGTATAAAGCTCAATTGCACATAAACCGATTGAAGCGGGTCACCCGCAGAAAAAAGTATTGTCCCTTTTGGAGTTTCTGCTGCTCGCACTAAAACCTCGGGCGTTGTGAGTAATAAAGCAGGAGTTCCGTATTGACTTTGTATCCATTTATTATTCATCATAACCTTGGTAGGGTATCTTAGAAGAGTGTCTTTTACATTACCAAAACCATAAACATAAACAGCAATACCTCCTGCAATTAGAATCATTCCAACTGTTCCAAGTCCCGCAATCTTGAATTGCTTTTGCCGTTTCTGCTTTTTCAAAATCTTTTGATAAGCTGCAGTAGCTTCAAGTTCTTCTTGCGTAGGTTCTGGAAGAGCTTCTTTTGTTTTAATAACAACATCTTCCACCAAATTACGATCGCTGGTTGCAACTTCAAATTCAGGAGCTGAACGTGCAAATTTTACCAAATCTGCATGTTCTAGAACGCGTTTTAAAGAGCGTAATGTTTCTCCATCTAAATCAAGTTTTCCAGAATCTTTGAGTAACTCTAATTTCTTCAACAATTCTCTTGAAGTACTTTCTAGTGCTGTTATCTTAGCTTCTTCTTCTAGATATCGCCGTACAACATCCGTGAGTTTAGAATAATAGCTCTTATATTCTTCTTGTAATCGAGGGCGCTCTTCTTCAAGTGCTTTGAGTTCTTGTAATGCTCGATCAAATGGGGGGAGTTCTTTTCTGTTCTCAATGATTTTTTTCTGAACCCTAAGCGCTAAAAATACAGCCAAAATGAGGAGGAGCAGTCCAAGGACAGTAAATAAAATCTGTTGGGTTAGTTTTTTATAACCACGCTCAACAGCAACTAAGGGTTTAATGTCATACAAAGGCTGCTTGAGCGTATCGACTACAACGGTATTTACACGTATCGAAACAGAGTCGGAGATCGCTTCAACGCCATTGATCAGGATTTTCTGTTTTGGAATCCAGTACGAGCCCGAGTCGAATTGAATTAGAGCATATTTTTTGGTGAATAAATAATGTGCTTGAGAACGGAGGGTGTCCAAGGGAAAAACCTCTAAAAGCTCGAAAGACGCAAAATTGGGTTGCTCCGCAAATTGAATCTGCGTCAAGCTATCGCCCTTGATTTGATAACGAATATTGATCTGTTCTCCGATTCTGAGCTCGGTAGAGTCAACAGCCACAAGCAATTCCTCATGGGACTGTGCAATCCCCTTTGTTAAAGAGAAAAAAACGGAGAAACACAATAAAAAAATAATCTGTCGCATCTTTATATTCTAGCTTTAAAATAGCCTAATAACTTTTTAACATAGCTCTCTTCCAAACTACAGTGTAAGGTTCCCGCTCCGTTTTTTCTGAATAAGGTTTCGAACGTATCTACGTGTTTTTGATGTGTTTTTTGATATTGATTCCGAACTGCCTTAGAAGCTGTATTGACCCATTGTGTTTTTTGAGTTTCACTATCTAGCATTGGAACAAGTCCTATATTGGGCATCTCAACTTCTCTTTTATCGTATACTCTAATCCCGGTGAGGTCATGCTTTTTTGCTGCGATTCGCAATGTTTTTTCGTAGGAATCATCCATGAAATCTGAAAGTAAAAAGACAATCGCTTTCTTCTTTAGGATGCCCGATAAGAATTCTAAAGCAATGCGAATATCCGTTTGCTTACTTTTTGGATGAAATTCCAAAAGCTCTCGAATGATACGTAAAACATGGGTTCTCCCTTTTTTAGGGGGAATAAATAATTCGACTTGATCTGAAAACAAAAGTAAGCCAACCTTATCATTATTTTGAAGTGCAGAAAAGGAAAGTGTTGCTGCTATTTCGGTCAATACTTCTCTTTTAAATTGTTGCCCAGATCCAAAAAACTCTGAGCCGCTGACATCGACAACCAACATCAGGGTTAGTTCTCGTTCTTCTTCAAAAACTTTTACAAAAGGCTCGTTGTAACGCGCAGTAACATTCCAATCAATTGCGCGCACATCATCTCCAAATTGATATTGACGCACCTCGCTAAAGGTCATCCCTCTTCCTTTGAAAGTACTGTGATATTCGCCACCAAAGACGTGATCGCTTAAGCGACGTGTTTTGATCTCAATCTTCCTTACTTTTTTTAAAAGCTCTTTCGTGTCCATTACTCTAAATGTTCCTTCTTAAAAATGTTTTTAGGACCATTTACGGTACTTCAACCTCATTAATGATCTGACTGATTATATCTTCGGTAGTTACATTTTCAGCTTCCGCTTCGTAGGTAAGACCAATTCGGTGTCGCAGCACATCAAAAACAATTGCTCGAACGTCTTCTGGTATTACATATCCTCTGTGCTTAAGAAAGGCATGACATTTAGCTGCCGTAGCCAAATTGATACTTCCCCTTGGAGATGCTCCAAAGCTAATCAGGGGTTTTATTTTACTGAGACCATAGCGTTCTGGGTATCGGGTAGCAAAAACAAGGTCTAAAATATACTTCTCGATTTTCTCGTCCATATAAACCGAACGCACTGTTTCTTGGGCGGTAACAATTTGTTTGGTCGTAACAACCGCACTTACTTTGGCTTGGATTGCGCTCAAATTGGAGCGAACAATCAGTTGTTCGTCTTCGAGCGTTGGATAGTCAATTACTGTTTTCAACATGAAACGATCGACCTGTGCTTCTGGAAGTGGGTAGGTTCCTTCCTGTTCCACTGGATTTTGTGTTGCCATTACTAAAAAAGGCTGCTTCAATGGAAAGGTGGTATCACCAATCGTTACTTGCTTTTCTTGCATCGCTTCCAACAAAGCCGATTGAACCTTGGCTGGAGCACGATTAATCTCGTCTGCCAAAACAAAGTTGGCGAAAATAGGTCCTTTCTTGATAGAGAAATCATTCTCTTTAATATTGTAGATCATGGTTCCAACAACATCTGCTGGAAGTAAATCTGGAGTAAATTGAATACGACTAAAGTCTGCTTTCACAGCCTTGCTCAAGGTGTTAATGGCTAGCGTTTTCGCTAAACCCGGCACCCCTTCCAATAAGATATGTCCACGACCCAAAAGACCGATCAGCAAACGCTCAACCATATGCTTTTGACCAACAATTACCTTATTTATTTCTAAAGTAAGTAAGTCGATGAAAGCACTCTCTTTTTGAATTTTTTCGTTAATAGCACTAATGTCTACATTGGTATTATTATCCATAAGCTTATATAAATGTTTTAGGAATACAAAAATGGAGAAATTATAACGTTTCTCTTGTTAATAATTGGTTAAAAATAGTAAGAAAAAACACTCCCTTGGATTCACTATTAAGCATAAATTTATAAGGAATTTTCTAATTACAAAATCAATGCGTCCATTTTCTAAAATAATTGCAGGAACCATGACCTGGGGAACCTGGGGTAAAAACTTTACATCCGCCGAAATGAGTGCTTTAATCGAGGGTGCCTTGTCTCTTGGAATCAGCACATTTGATCATGCCGACATCTATGGGGGGTATACAACCGAAGCCGCATTTGGAGCAGCTTTTAAAGACAGTAAAGTTGATCGTTCGCAGGTTCAATACATAAGTAAATGCGGAATCCAATACCCGAGTGAAGCACGTCCCCTAAACGTAAAACATTATGAATACTCAGCAGAACACATCAGCTGGTCTGTAGAACAATCCCTTCAAAACCTCAACACCGAATACCTTGACGTTCTTTTACTGCACCGTCCCAGTCCACTTATGGATCCACATGAGATCGCAAAAGCTTTTGAACAGCTCAAAAGCCAGGGGAAAGTAAAAAGTTTTGGGGTCTCCAATTTTACACCAGCACAAATGAGTCTTTTGAGTACTGAAAATTTAATTGAATGGAATCAATTGGAATGTTCTTTAACACAATCAAAAGCCATGTTCGATGGAACAACAAACCATATGATGCAGCATCAGATTGGTACAATGGCTTGGAGTCCTTTGGGCAGTTATTTTAAAGAAGATAACGAACAATCGCAGCGCCTAAGACCAATAGTCCAAAAAATGTGTGCAACGTACAATGCAACAGAAGATCAACTATTGTTGGCATGGTTGCATCAGCATCCCGCTCAGATTCGTCCTGTAGTAGGAACAACACAAGAAGCAAGACTTAAAAATGCTGTGGACGCCCTAGCAATTACATTAACGATTCAAGACTGGTTTCTCCTTTTGGAAACAAGTTTGGGACATAGAATGCCATAAAGATGAACAAAACCATTCTCATTACTGGAGCTACAAGCGGTATTGGTAAAGCAACTGCTGCGTTTTTAGCTTCTCAAGGTGCCCGTCTAATTTTATGCGGGAGAAGACAAGAACGACTCGATGCCTTAAAAGAAGAGCTGCCAACCGAAGTTCATACTTTAAACTTTGATGTGCGTGATCGAGCTGAAGTTTTTGAAGCGATCGAAAGCCTTCCAGATGCTTTTAAGTCCATCGATGTTTTAATAAATAATGCCGGAAATGCCCACGGCTTAGACGATGTTGTTGGTGCTGACCTGGACGATTGGGATGCTATGATTGACGGAAATGTAAAGGGAGTCATGTATGTAACCAAAGCTGTTTTGCCACAAATGACTGAGCGAAAAAAAGGCCATATAATCAATGTTGGATCCATCGCTGGATTTGAGGTATATCCAAAAGGGAATGTCTATTGTGCGAGTAAGTTTGCACTTGATGCCTTTACCCAAGGACTTCGATTGGATCTGAATCCTTATGGAATTCGAGTAGGAGCTATCAACCCTGGTTTGGTAGAAACAGAATTTTCTGAGGTTCGTTTTAAAGGTGATGTAGACCGAGCTGCTTCTGTTTACAGCAAACTGGATGCGCTACAAGCTGAAGATATTGCGCATACGATTTTGTTTATGATTCATGCTCCAGAGCATGTTACTCTGGCTGATATCACGATTCTACCAACTGCTCAAGCTAGTGCCACCGTTCTCAATAAGCGCGCATGATCAACAAACGACTTTTAGTTAAAGCGCTACTTGCTCACAACGATGAGAATAGTTTTTTTGACAAAAAGTTGAAATTGAATTTAGAGGGGAAAGAAGGAAAGGCCAAATTCCTCAAGCATGTATGTGCACTTTCGAACTCCAATCCGACTAATAATTCGTACATCGTTATTGGGGTTGAAGACGAAAACAATGATCTTGTTGGGGTTGATTTTTTTGATGACAGTAAAATTCAAAACCTCATCAATGCATATCTCAATCCTGCACCCATAGTCCTCTATGAAAACATCCCCTTTCCACACTTAAATGAAGGAAAAGTAGTGGGTTTGGTTACCATTCGCCCAAACAATAAGCCAGCAAAGCTTCAGAAAAATATTTGGAAGTATAAAAAAGGAATGCAGTTTTTGAGAGAAGGTAGTATGTCGGTACCCCACACCAAAGCAATCAGTAATTTAGAAGACAATAATGCTGTAGTTAATGCGCTAGAAAATCATGCGCAAAACAACATCAAACTAACGTTAGATGGCGTAATGGATTTCATCAACAGGCATCAAGGGGGATTGATGGCTCAATACAAAGTATTCAAGGAACTCTTTGTGGTATGCTGGTCTGGTCTTGAAAAACAAGTTAAAGGCACAACTTTTTATTCTCGAGTTGATATTGAATTGATCAACGAGCAAGTCAAGTTATTTTATTCTAATCTCGATGAAGTTGAAATTTCATTTACTGAAAATGAATTTATCATTACCGAATATATTGAGCTTGGAATCAATGGAGCATTTAAATTTTATCCCTTGGAAGAAGTCCGTATTTGTTTTGAAGAAAACGGAAACTACTCCATCCATTCAAAGTTGTTGTTTAAACTTCCGAACTGGGACAAAAAAACACTCCACCACCTCATGAATGCTACTCAAATTTTGGTTGATAAAATCAAAAATGAAAAACAATTGAATGAAAAGGAAGAACAAGAACAATATCAGATATGTTCCCTTTATATGATTTGCCTTCTCTTCGGAATTCCAAACGCAAAAGAAGAGTTAGAACGCACACGGATGCTGTTCAAAAGCAAGAGTACCAAACTCTACCAAACCTATAAAGACACGCAAAGGGTTTTAAGAAAAATTAAGTATAATTAGGTTGATCAACTCTACAATAACCGTTAATACTTTTTTGATAATGTAAGACATAGTGTTATAAATTTTGGGGTTTATATTTCAAAAGTACGAAAATCATCTAATTCAAAGGTACCGTCTTGAGCAGTTTTTCCACTTCCCACGTATTTAAAGGCGAAATACAAGGTATTCCCATAAAAATTTAAGCTCAAATCTCCAGAATCTACAAATATTTGAGCATCATCCTCTTCGGTAGCAATTCGAGCCAACAAAGGAAGCCAATTGAAGGGTTATTCCGATCACTTTCCGGTGTATCTGTTAGTGGCAGAAAACTAGAGGAATAATTTATTTCATCAAAATACGTAAAACAAAAGCATCTGGAGTTTCTTGGTAGCCTCCACTGTTTTCCAATTCTTCTGCTATCGCTTTCCCCCGCAACGCATCCGTATGGATTCTGCTGTGATATAAAACGTTTAAATCGACTGAACCGTCTTCATTTAAGAAAGTGTTTCCTGCTGTATTAAAAAGGTATAAATCAGGGTCGGTGGAATCGATGAAATTGATAAAATCTACTGTATCTAACTGCTCTTGAGTTGGTACTACACCTCCATAAAAAAGAGAAAAAAGCGTTTGAAATTCCGTACTACTTTGGGTAATTGTATCGATACTTAGGTCCATAAACAAGGATTCCCATTTGTAGAGGTTATACGTACTCTGTGTTTCTATAGCAACAATCCCAAGAACGCCGGCGTTATTTTCGGCTTGTAATCCATTCCACAGGGCTATTCCTGCACCAGATGAAGCTCCTCCCAGAATTATTTTATTGGTATCAATATCCAAACTAGAAGCGAGCGATCGGATATGATTCAACAGTAAGGTTCCATCTGATAGCGATGTTAAAACCCCTGAACTGTTAGTACTGGTCAAATAACTGTAATTGGCATTTACTATGGCCACTTTTTGGGATATCAAGTTTTTGATGATGTCATCAAAAGGAGCTTCATAGGTGTCGCTTTTATCGTTAAACAAAAAACTTCCCCCGTGAAAAAAAATAACTACTCCAATTGAAGCACCATCTTTTGGTAAAAGAATATCATAGGTATTCCGTTCTGCTGTCCCGTAGGAAAGATCGCTAAAAAACAAAGAAGAATCTTCTAAAGGATTCGTTTCTGGGCTTTGGTTTAGAGCGGTTATAGCGCGTTCCTGATAGGATACTACTAAATCACTGTCATCTGATCCACAACTAAAGATCAAAAACAATGAGAAAATAAGGTTGATTTTTTTCATAATGGAGCTGTTTTAAGTAAAACTACAAAAACTACTATTCTTCTAAGCCTTCGGGGTATAGGAAATTATTATAAGGGAAACGGGTTACGTGTATGTCGCGAATTGCAGCATAAACTTGTTTTCTAAAATGTACAATATTTTCTTTTTTAGTAGCAGAAATAAAAAGGGCGTTGCCATTCATTTGTGCCATCCAAGTTTGTTCCCATTCGGCCAAAGTGTTGTGTCGTTTTGTTCTTTCAGTAACCAAATCATCTGGTTCAATAACCAGCGGTTCGTAGGCGTCAATTTTATTGAAAACCATAATCGTGGGCTTGTCTTGACTTTTTATTTCTGTAAGTATCAAATTTACCGAAGCAATGTGATCTTCAAAATTGGCGTGTGAGATATCGACAACGTGAAGAAGTAAGTCCGCCTCCTGTACCTCATCTAAAGTACTTTTAAAAGATTCAACCAATTGAGTAGGTAACTTGCGGATAAATCCTACGGTATCACTCAACAGAAAAGGTAAATTCCCAATAACCACTTTACGAACTGTGGTGTCTAAGGTGGCAAATAATTTATTTTCAGCAAAGACCTCACTTTTAGCGATCGCATTCATTAGGGTCGATTTGCCCACATTGGTATATCCCACCAAAGCAACCCGAACGAGGGCACCTCGATTGCCTCTTTGAGTCGACATTTGTTTGTCGATGATCAATAATTTCTTTTTCAGTAATGCGATCTTGTCCCGGACAATCCGGCGATCCGTTTCAATCTCTGTTTCTCCAGGTCCACGCATTCCAATTCCTCCTTTTTGACGCTCTAAATGCGTCCAAAGGCCTTTCAGTCGTGGTAATAAATATTGATACTGTGCTAATTCTACCTGATTTCGAGCATAACTTGTTTGAGCTCGCTGTGCAAAAATATCAAGGATTAGTCCAGTACGGTCGAGGATTTTACATTTCAAAACCTCTTCGACATTCCGCTGTTGGGCTGGTGATAATTCATCATCAAAAACTACAGTTGTAATTTCGTTTTCAGAAACAAAAAGTTGAATTTCGTTGAGCTTCCCGCTTCCAATAAAAGTTTTGGGATTGGGAAGTGTCATTTTTTGAGTGTACTGCTTTACGACTTGACCTCCAGCCGTATGTGCTAAAAAAGCGAGTTCTGCTAAATATTCTAATGCTTGATCTTCATCTTGTCTTGCGGTAATCACTCCCACCAAAACTGTCTTTTCAAAATCAAGTGTTTTCTTTTCTATCATTCTTTTAGGGGTCCCATTTTTTTAATACTAATTGTGTTCCATCAAACTCGGCAAAGGTGAAATGGGTAATCCAATCCCCAAGATTTACATAACGTGCTTCAGCTCCAATTGGAAGATCAAGGGGTAAGTGTCGGTGTCCGAAGATAAAAAAGTCGCGCTGCTCTTCAGCTAATTTTCTATGACAATATTGAACCAACCATTCTTCATCTTCTCCCAAAAAGATCACGTCTTCATCACCAGAGATCATTTTATTTTTTACAGACAAATACTGCCCCAAACGCATTCCGATATCGGGATGAATCCAACGGAAAAGCCATTGAAAAAAAGGAGCTTTGAATATTTTTTTCATGCGTTTATACCCTTTGTCTTTGGGCCCTAAACCGTCGCCATGCGCAATGAAAAACTTTTTATCATTGATCACAAATTCTTGGGCTTGGTGATGTACAATGAATCCCAGTTCATTCTGAAAGTAATCACGGACCCAGAGGTCGTGATTCCCAGTGAAAAAATGAATCTCAACACCCTGGTCGGATAATTCTGCCAACTTTCCGAGCACACGGACAAAACCTTTTGGTACAACTGTTTTGTACTCAAACCAAAAATCAAAGAGATCCCCTAATAAAAAAAGAACCTCCACATCCTTCTGGATGTGATTCAGCCAAGCAACAAAAATGCCTTCTCTTGGAGCGCTCTTTTCTGCAGTGGGAGCACCCAGATGGTTGTCCGAAGCAAAGTATATTTTTTTCCCCTGAGGAAGTTTCATAAACACGGGTTAGTATATAAAGATACAGAAAAGGGATTATCCAATCGCCTGTTCTAAATCATCAATTAAATCTTGAGCATCTTCAATACCAACACTGAGTCGGATTAATGAATCTACTACACCACTTTTTTCACGTTCTACCTTCGGAATTGAAGCATGGGTCATGCTTGCCGGATGACCCGCCAAACTCTCAACACCACCCAAAGATTCTGCAAGGGTAAATACTTTTAAATTTTCAATAATTTTTATGGCAGCATTAAAATCTGCTCCTTTGGGAGCAAAGGAAAGCATTCCGCCAAAATCTTTCATCTGCGCTTTGGCAACTTTATGATTGGGATGGTTTTCGAAACCGGGCCAATATACCTTTTCGATTTTGGGATGTTGGTTTAAATATTCGGCTACTGCTCTTCCGTTTTCGGAATGGCGTTGCATCCGTACATGAAGGGTTTTAATCCCGCGGAGGGTTAAAAAACTATCCATAGGCCCGCAGATTGCACCGCTTGCATTTTGAATAAAGGATAGCCGTTTAGCAAGATCAGCGTCGTTTACTATCAAAGCACCAAGTACAACATCGCTATGACCACCAATATATTTAGTAGCAGAATGCATTACGATATCTGCACCAAAGTCCAAAGGTTGTTGGAGGTAGGGAGAAGCAAAAGTATTGTCGACTGCTAAAATGAGGTTATGCTTTTGTGTGATTTGGGCAACCGCTTTGATGTCGATCACATTCATCATTGGATTGGTTGGAGTCTCTACCCAAACCAAACGTGTATTGGTATTGATGGAATTTTCGACCCGCTGAACGTTGTCCATCCCGACAAAGTGAAATTTAATCCCAAACCCTTCAAATATATTGGTAAACAAGCGATAAGATCCGCCGTATAAATCGTTGGTAGAAATTACCTCATCCCCCGGTTTTAACAATTTCAAAACAGCATCGATAGCTGCTAAACCGGAACCAAAAGCCAAGCCGTGTTTTCCGTTTTCAATACTAGCCAATGCTTTTTCTAAAGCTTGTCGGGTTGGGTTGTGGGTTCTGCTGTATTCAAAACCTTGATGACCGCCTGGGGTAGTTTGAGCGTAGGTAGTGGTTTGATATATGGGGGGCATTACTGCGCCATAAGCCGGATCAGGTGCCTGTCCCCCATGAATGGTTTTGGTATTAAAACGGAATTTCTTTTTCATCAATAAAAAGGATAATCAGCAGTCCAAAGGTAGGGGATTCAAAGGATTTCTCCATAATTTTAATGCTTTTAACAAAAATTGATTTTCTTTGTTCATAGAACTTTAAGCATGGATATTTTTTACTATTTAAAAAGTTGTGATACGTGTAGACGCATCCAAAAAACATTGGATCTTCCCGATTCTGTTAGTCTGATCAACATCAAAGAAAACCCGCTCAGTTCAGAGCAGCTTGCGGCTTTATTTTTAAAAACGAATTCCTATGCTGCTCTCTTCAATAGTCGGGCGCAATTGCTAAGGAAACGCGGATTAAAGGCAAGTGCGCTTTCGGAAGAAAACATGCGGGATCTTTTACTTGAACATTATTCTTTTTTAAAGCGTCCAGTACTGATCTACCAAGATGAACTTTTCATTGGCAATGCTCCAGCTACGATCGCTGCTGCAGAAAAAGTACTCCATGAATAAAAGAGTCTTAGCCCTTTTAGCTGCTTTTAGTGCTACAACCATTTACGGCTTAAACCATACCATTGCTAAGGTCATCATGCCAGAATATATTGGGGCCTTTGGCTTGGTGATGCTTCGTGTAGTAGGAGCTGCTGTTTTGTTTTGGATCATCAGTTTTGCCTATCCAAATGAAAAAATTGATCGTAAGGATCTCTTTCGAATCGGAATTGCAACTCTTTTTGGCATGTGCATCAACATGCTGATGTTCATCAAAGGCCTCAGTCTTTCAACCCCGATCAACAGTTCGGTTATTGTCACCCTTACACCCATTATGGTGATGATTCTATCGGCTATATTTTTAAAAGAAAAAATTACTACAACAAAAGGCTTTGGGATTTTAATGGGTTTTGGGGGTGCGATTTTACTCATCCTACAACGAAGTGATTACACGCTGAATACACCCAACATTCCCCTAGGGAATATCATGATGTTTGTAAATGCAATGTGTTATGGAACCTATCTGGTACTCATCAAACCAATGACTCAAAAATATACCACCATTACTTTAATGAAATGGATGTTCCTGGGTGGTGTGATCCTCAACCTCCCCTTAACCTTTTCCGAATTCACAGCAGTAGAATGGACGAGTCTTCCTTTAGAAGCCATTTGGCGCATGGTATTTGTGGTTGTGGGAACCACCTTTTTTGCTTATTTATTCAATGTATATGCGCTGCGAACCCTCTCTCCTACAACCGTGGGTGCCTTTGTTTACTTACAACCGCTGATGGGAATCCTTTTTGCGACCTATACGGGGAATGATCAGCTGGATCTCATCAAAGGACTGGCGACTGCTTTAGTCTTTACAGGAGTTTATTTAGTTACCCAAAAGAAAAAAGAAGCTTAGCAGTATTGATCGATAGCTGCTGCTACTCCATGATCGTGATTGGATACGGTGTGAAAAGGCGTAGCTGCTAAGATTTCAGGTTTGGCATTGGCCACTGCAACACCCCGACCCACTTGTTCCAAGAGGGTTTGGTCGTTATAATTATCTCCAAAAGCCATCACGTCTTCCATATCCAAATCAGGATATACTACCGATAATAGATAATCGAGTGCTGATGCCTTGTCTAGCTCCTTGCTTGAAATTTCCAAATAGGTGTCTTTAGAACGATAGGCATGTATCTGATCCGAAAAGTATTTGGTAATATATTGTTCCAGTTGATCTAAACCAGCAGCTTCTCCCATGGCCATGATTTTGTGAGCTCCTTGGTCTCTTTCTTTCCATAAGGCTAGCGTTTGCTCCAAGGGACGAACCTCTGGCGCTACACGTGTATTGTTCTGCTCGCGTTTGGCCCAAAAATCCAATGCAGGAACCACCCATTCTTCTTGATTATACAAACTGAAATGGATATCCAAATTGGGTTGTTGGGTGCAGATTTCATGCATTGTCGAAAAAGGTATAACTGTACTTTGCAACACCTGGCCTTCAGAACCGAGAATTAACGCTCCGTTATAAGCGATCAAGGGCAATCCCTCTGTTTGTAGCTCCGTCTGAAGTAGCCGCATGGATTTTGGCATACGCGAAGAAATGAGAAGGAAAGGAATGTCTGGACTGATGCGTCTTACAGCTGCTCTAGTTTCAGCAGAAAGCCGACGATTGACGTCCAAAAGGGTTCCGTCGATGTCGGAACAGATGAGCTTACACTCCATGAATTTAGTATTTGACTTTAAAGATACATCGAATCTATTTACTGGAAAGCACTTTGTTGCTGTCCCCTTTTTATTTTTTATAGTTGATTGATTTTTAGTGTATTTGATTTGTATCAGCTCCAAATCTGTTCTATGTCATGGATAACCCCTAAATCTCTCTTATGACCCTAGAAAAACTTTTAATCAACTTTTATAAAGAAAATGGAATTCCAGAAAAGGGTGGGATTGATAAAAACACCTTTGAACTGGATTTTCTTGGAATACAACTGGAATTACCCAATCCTCAATTCAGAAAAGATGTCATCCACATTCATGATATTCAACACCTGCTGAACCACTGCGACACCTCATGGAAAGGTGAAGGTTTTATAGCTGGGTGGGAAATTTCTACCGTTCTTTGGAAGCATTTTCCAATTTGTTTTTTTAGTCTATGGGCTATGGGATACAGCCTTTGGATCTATCCAAAAGCGGTATACCTTGGTTTTAAAAAAGGGCTGAATGATATTGGAATTATAGACTTGAAGATTAACGAAGCTGATTTTATGAAGATGGAGTTTGACCACTTAGTACAAATCACTCAAAAAAGTACCCACACCTCCATGGGAGTAATGCAATGGGTCCAATTTTTAATTTGGTGCTTCCTCAGTCAGCTGCTGTTTTTATTTCCCTTTATTCTTATCGTTGGACTATTGTTTTGGCTATTCTAAAGGTTGCATAAAAAACTCCGCTTAATCAGAAAGGGTGTTGCGGCTAAATCCTTTTTTGTACATTTAGTATATGGACAGAAAAACATTTATACAAAACGCTGGGATTATCGGTGGGGCAGCAATGCTTCCCTTAGTTAGTTTTTCAACTTTAAAACCCCCCAAATACAAGTTGGGATATCAATTGTATTCCATCCGAGACGAGATGGCAAAGAACCCAGTCGCTACTCTAAAAGCACTCAAAGCTATGGGCTATCAGGATTTTGAAACCTATGGCTATGAGGCCGAAAAAAATATGTTTTATGGGTTTAGCGCCTCGGAATTAAACCATATCCTTGAAGACCTAGAGCTGACTGTTACTTCTGGTCATTATGGATTTGCACCTTTTATAATGCAATCCGATGACGCTCTAAAACGCTATGTAGATCGCTGTATTGTAGGAGCCAAAGCGGTAAACAGCAAATACATCACTTGGCCGTTTATTGAACCTGAACAGCGTAACCTAGAGAGCTACAAATTAATGCCCCATAAACTCAATTTAATTGGAAAACAAGTTACTCAGGCTGGTCTAGGATTTGCATATCACAACCACGGTTATGAATTCAAAGACTATGGCGGCACCCATGGCTTTGAAATCATCCTAAACGAAACAGATCCTGAATATGTGAAATTCCAAATGGATCTGTATTGGGTAATGCATGCAGGTAATTATACCCCTAAAGAATTGGTTGCAGCGCATCCAGGACGTTATGTGATGTGGCACATCAAAGACATGGACAAAATTACACGTGATTATTCTGAGCTAGGAAATGGATCCATCAACTACCACGAGGTCCTTCCCGATCCTGTTGCGTCTGGATTGGAATTCTTTTATATAGAACAGGGTGGTAATTATGCTGTCAACTCCAAAGAAAGCGCTGCCATAAGCGCAAATTACTTCAAAAAAGAGCTTCAACAATATCTATAAATGTTTCGTTTATCCAACGAGCTAGGCTTAAGATGACGGTTTGTGCTCCTAAAAAATCTCCTCAACCGAATAGCATCACTTTCGGGGTCACAATTCCTGAAATAAGTTGCATAGTTTATTGAAGCGTATTACATTTAAAGAAGAATTTAAATCAAATGAAAAAAACAATACTTATACTGTTTACTAGCGTACTAACTGCCTGTGGTGGTGGTGAAGAAAAGAAAAAAGGTTTTGAATACAATCGAACAAAAACCGAAGAAAGCAAAACTATTTCTAAAAAAGAATCTACTCCAATTGACCTATCAAATAAAGGAATTGGTCCAATCAAGTCGATGCGTTTTGATGACAGTATCAATGAAGAATTGGTTGCACAAGGTGCAACTGCTTTTAAGCAAAAGTGTACCGCTTGTCATAAAACCAATGCCAAACTGATCGGTCCAGCAATGCAGGGTATTTACGAAAGAAGGTCACCAGAATGGGTTATGAACATCCTTTTGAATCCAACAGAAATGCTCAAAAAAGACCCGATTGCTAGTGCGCTTTTAAAAGAATACAACAACATTCAAATGCTCAATCAGAACCTGAGTGAAGAAGAAGCACGTGCCATTGCAGAATACCTAAGAACACTCTAGGAACAAAGCACTAAACTTATAGTGACCAAGCTCTTCCGCCAGTTGCTTCTTCTATGGATATACATCCTTTTTGTTCTCCTGGAACAGGAGCATAAGCCAGAACGGTTTCTCCGATTACTTCAGAATTTTTGAAGGCAAATACTGCTAAACTTCTCAAGCTATTAATCATTACTTGAGCAGCTCCTTCTTCGGGCACAGCAGGAGTTTCTCCTTTTTTCATTGCCTCCGCCCAGGTGTCAAATGCTTTGCCTCTTGCCTCTTGAGTGGCTTCATCGGCTCTTAAAAAACGATTCAGTTGAACGTCAACATCTTCGTTTGTTATGTCTGCTACTTCCGTTTTACCGGCAGTTTCGAGGGTAAGTTTAGATACGATTGGTAAAGCCATCTGGGCAAAAGTTCGATCTTCAGGGCTGGCAACATGTTGCATATAGCCGTCCATAAACTGCGTAAGATTCAAATCGTTTGCACCCGGGGTTATGGTAGTTGGCAACATTACGTCAATTACTTTGCTGACAAATCCTGCTTGTTCAGGAGTAAAAAATTCAGGAGCCCAAGCTGCTGCTGCAGTTTGACAACTTTCAAATAAACTTACAACTGTTGAACTTAAGGTTAGTGCTCCAAACGAAAGTCCAATATTTTTTAATGCGGTTCTTCTTTGCATGATCTAGGCTTTTAAAGGTTCATTTTTTTTAATTCTCTTACAGCAAAATCTACTGCTCTTGCGGTCAATGCCATATAGGTTAGCGAAGGATTTACATTCCCTGCAGAAGTCATTGCAGCACCATCGGTAACAAATACATTGGGTACTTCGTGCAATTGGTTGTTTCCATTAAGAACTGAAGTTTTAGGGTCACGTCCCATTCGAGCAGTTCCCATTTCATGAATCCCTAAACCTAAATGATAATCGCTGTCATATCCAGAAACATTTTTGAATCCAGCATTATCTAACATCTCCATGGCTTGTGTCTTCATGTCTTTTCGCATATTCAATTCGTTTTCAAAAAGAGTTGCGTCAAAAGTAACGGTAGGAAGACCCCATTGGTCTAGTTTGTCGTAATCCAACACCATTTTGTTTTCGTGATAAGGTAAAACTTCTCCAAAACCATTCAGACCGATGGTCCATCCACCTGGGTTGAGAATTGCTTCTTTAAATTCAGGCCCATAGGCCATCTCTTTTACGTTTTCAGTCCAAGAGCCTCGACTACCACCACCTTGGTATCCATAGCCTCTCAAAAAGTCTTTTTGATTGGTACTTCCTCCTAGGTTTCTAAAGCGCGGTATAAAGACACCATTGGCTCTTCTGCCTGTATAATATTGATCTTCATATCCTTCAACATCGGCGCGAGCACCTACTTGAAAGTGATGATCCATCAGGTTGTGACCTAATTCTCCAGAAGCATTCCCCATTCCATTTGGAAAAGCAGCCGATTTAGATTGCATTAAGATCGAAGTACTTGCAACCGCAGAGGCACACAAGAAAATCACTTTGGCTTTATATTCGGTAGTCTCTTTCGTTATTGCATCAATAACACGGACTCCAGTTGCACGTTTGGTTTCAGGATCATAGAGTACTTCATGCACTACGGCATTCGTTTTCATAGTCATGTTCCCTGTTTCTTCTGCCATTGGAAGTGTAGAGGAGTTACTACTAAAGTAGGCCCCAAAAGGACATCCTCTAGCGCATCGATTTCGATGCTGACAGGTAATTCTTCCTGCGCCTGGTTTGGTTCCTTCTGTGATGTGAGCAACACGTCCGATCGTTAAAAGACGGTCGGTATATTGATCGGCAATGGATCCCTTCAAATGGTCTTCCACGCAGGTCAATTCCATAGGCTTTAAAAACTCACTATCGGGAAGTTGCGGTAAAGAAAGACTTTCGCCACTAATTCCTATATGAAGTTCAACATAGCTGTACCAGGGTGCGATATCTTCGTATCGGATCGGCCAGTCAATGGCAATGCCTTCTTTTGCATTCGCTTCAAAATCAACATCACCACGGCGATAACTTTGACGTCCCCACATAAGTGATCGACCACCAACGTGATAGCCTCGACACCAGTCAAATTGTTTTTCTTCATTATAAGGATGATCAATATCATCTACAAAAAAGTGTTTTAAAGATTCGCGGGTAGTATAGCCCGTTCTACTTTGTTTTGGTTGTCTTTCTTTAGTTTCTTGGGTAATGACATCTCCGTGAGGGAAATCCCATGGATCTTTATTCATGGTTGGGTAATCTTCAATATGTTTGACCATCCTACCCCTTTCAAGGACAAGAGTTTTCAACCCTTTTTCGGTTAATTCTTTTGCAGCCCAACCGCCGCTAATTCCCGTCCCAACAACGATGGCGTCGAATTCGGTTGTATTATCATTTGTGTTCATGTTAAAGTATTTTTTGAGATACAATAAATATAGATACAAAGATTGTGAATAACGCATCTTTTTAGTTAGATTTAAACATAAATGTAATTTAAAACGTTTTCGTTTTAAAAATATGCTATCCAACAAATTAAAAATCAGTTAAGAAAACGAATAGTGGTAGATTAGGTTTGAGTTTATATTCAATTCAAAATGAGCTCTTTTAAAATAAAAAAATCAGCCTTTGCTGACTCAGATACAAACAACAACAAACAAACCAGGATTATGAAAAGAAGAAACTTTATTATGAAAAGCGCAGTTGTAGGGCTTGGCCTCACTACAGTAGGAGCCTATGCATGTAACAACCTTCAAGTGGCACGTTCCCCACTCTCAAACGGACTAATAACAGAACCTTTTTTCAAACTGTCCTTAGCGCAGTGGTCACTGAACCAAGCAATTCGTGGTGGCAGTATGGATCCCTATGCTTTTGCAGCGAAATCACATGAACTTGGTTTTGAAGGCTTAGAATATGTAAGTCAACTGTACACCGATGTTACTAAGTCTGATAATCAGGCGGCCGCGCATGCAAACTTCATTAAAAAGAGTAATGAAAAAGCAGCAATGCATGGGATGAAGAATCTTTTGATCATGATTGATGGTGAAGGAGATTTAGCCGTTTCATCGGATATAGAAAGAAAAAAAGGGGTAATTAATCACCACAAATGGGTAGAAACTGCTGCTGCTTTAGGGTGTCATTCAATTCGCATCAACCTTTTCGGTGTTACAGATCCAGAAGCATGGGCAGAAAACTCCAAAGAAAGTCTTTTAGCGCTGGGGACCTATGCAGCAGCGTTCAACATTAATATAATGGTCGAAAACCATGGTTATTTGTCATCCGATGCCGGTTTGCTTATGCAGGTTCTCAATGAGGTAAACCTCCCCAACTGTGGAACACTTCCTGATTTTGGAAATTTCTGTTTGGAACGTGCAGGAGGAGCTCGATGGGATTCAGCATGCGTTAAAGAATATGATCGTTATCAAGGAGTTGAAGAACTTATGCCTCGAGCCTTTGCGGTCAGTGCCAAGTCTCATGACTTTGACGCTGCAGGAAACGAAACCCATACCGATTACAAACGCATGATACAAATTGTTAAAAATGCTGGATTTAGCGGCTATATTGGTGTGGAGTACGAAGGAAAAGTACTGAGCGAAGAAGCTGGTATTTTGGCTACGAAAAATCTATTAATTAAAACAGCTCAAGAGTTAAGCTAACCAAACAAATTTTTATGAAGACGAAAATAAAATTTCAACTATCCCTAATGATGTTTCTCCAGTTTTTTATCTGGGGAGGATGGTTCGTAACCTTGGGAACTTTTTTAGGAAATAACTTAGGTGCATCTGGTGCCGAAACAGGAATGGCTTTTTCGACCCAATCTTGGGGAGCCATCATCGCACCATTCTTCATCGGATTGATTGCCGATCGGTATTTTAATGCTGAAAAAATCTTAGGGGTATTGCATCTTATTGGAGCTGGCTTGATGTATTTTATGTCACAAGCAACTTCTTTTGAGGCCTTCTACCCTCTTGTATTTGCTTATATGGTAGCCTATATGCCTACCCTTGCCTTAGTGAATTCTGTTTCTTTTTTCCAAATGAAAGATCCCGCAAAAGAATTTTCAATCATCCGGGTTTTTGGAACCATCGGTTGGATTATCGCAGGCTTATTGATTAGCTACTTCCAATGGGATTCTACGGAATCCATCAGTCAAGGAGCTTTGAGCAATACCTTTACTATGGTTGCTGTTGCTTCTTTAATTCTTGGTCTTATCAGTTTTACGCTTCCCAAAACACCCCCATCTCAATCTGAGGGTGCTGCTCGTGTTTCGGACATTCTTGGACTAGATGCACTTAAACTTTTAAAAGACCGTAACTTTCTTATGTTCTTCATCACTTCAATTTTAATTTGTATTCCGTTGGCGTTTTATTACCAACAAGCGAATCCATTTTTAGTGGAACTGGGGATGGAAAATCCAACGGGTAAAATGACCTTAGGGCAAATAAGCGAAGTCCTCTTTATGCTCCTTCTCCCCTTCTTTTTTAAGAAGTTTGGATTCAAAAAAACCTTGTTGGTTGGGATGTTAGCCTGGGCAGTTCGGTATACGCTGTTTGCTTATGGGAATGCGGGCGAGCAAGCCTTTATGCTGATCATCGGAATTGCATTGCATGGGATTTGCTATGACTTTTTCTTTGTGTCGGGTCAGATCTATACCGACTTTAAAGCCGGTGAAAAAATAAAAAGTGCCGCTCAAGGATTGATTACCTTAGCAACCTACGGTGTAGGAATGCTCGTTGGGTTTTGGGTAGCTGGAAAAATATCAGATCAAAATATTTTTGCCGATGGAACCCATAATTGGGAAGTAATCTGGATGCTCCCAGCAGCGTTTGCGTTAGGAGTCATGGTATTGTTTATGCTGATTTTTAAAAATGAAATAATTGAACTTAAAAAAGAATAACATTGAGTAATAAAATACGCTTAGGAATTTTAGGAGGAGGGGGAGATTCCCTCATTGGAGTTGTACACAGAATCGCATCCAATATGTTTGATCGCTACCAATTGGTTGGTGGCTGCTTCAATCCCAATTTAGAGGACAACAATAGTTTTGCCGAACGCATAGGCATTCCGTTAAACCGAGTTTATTCGAGTTTCGATGTGCTTATTGAAGAAGAACTGAAGTTGCCAAAAGAACAGCGCATGGAGGTCATCTCAGTTTTAACTCCCAATTTTTTACATTTCCCCATGGCAAAAAAATTGCTTGAGAATGGGTTTAATGTCATTTGTGAAAAACCACTAACAACTACCTATGCCGAAGCTCTAGAGTTGGAGGCAATTCAAAAAGAAAAGCAGGCCGTGTTTGCGGTTACCTATACCTATACGGGATATCCTATGGTGCGCCAAATGAAGGATATGATTCGCAGAGGGGTGTTGGGAACCATCCAGAAAGTGGATTTACAATACTATCAAGGATGGATCAATCCTGTGATTCATGAACCAGAAGAACGATCCAAAGTATGGCGCTTAGACCCTGAAAAAGGGGGGTTGAGTTGCTGTATTGGAGATATTGGTACTCACGCCTTTGACATGCTAGAATATGTCACGGGGATGGAGGTTAAACAATTGTTAGCTGACCTCAACACGCTTTATCCGGACAACAGCCTAGACGTTGATGGTACGGTTTTGATTCGCATGTCTGAATACTGTAAAGGAGTTATTCGAGCAAGTCAAATTGCTACTGCAGAAGAAAACAACTTTACTGTTCAAATTTATGGAAGTAAAGGGAGCTTGAAATGGCAACAAGAAAACCCCAATGCTTTGATCCACCTGACGGAAGATTTACCCATGCAGGTTTTGAAACCCGGTCACGACTATCTCTCAGCGTTTTCGTTGGATGGCAGTAAAATTCCTCCCGGACATCCCGAAGGAATTTTTGATTCAATGGGGAATATTTACAACGGAGTTGCCAAAGCACTTCGGAATGAACCTCATGATGAGGGAGCGTTTCCAACACTACACGATGGGGTTCGGGGAATGCTTTTTATTGAAAAAGTATTGGATTCAAACGCCAAGGGTAACATATGGGTTACTTTATAAAATTATAGATTTATGAAAACAGTAAAAGGACCCGCTATATTTTTAGCGCAATTCGTAGACCAAAATGCACCCTTCAATTCACTTGACAGTATGTGCAAATGGGCTGCAGATTTGGGATATAAAGGAATTCAAATACCCACTTGGGAGACCTTTCTAATTGATTTAGACAAGGCTGCCGAAAGCCAAACCTATTGCGATGAGCTTAAAGGAAAGGTAAACTCCTATGGCTTGGAAATCACCGAACTTTCTACACACTTACAAGGACAATTGGTGGCAGTTCACTCAGCATACGATTTGATGTTTGATAACTTTGCGCCGGACGCCTACAAGAACAATCCAAAGGCGAGAACGGAGTGGGCTATTGAAACCGTAAAGAAAGCGGCCATTGCTAGTCGTAGATTAGGTCTCAATGTTTCGGCTACCTTTTCAGGTTCACTTCTCTGGCATACCTGGCATCCCTGGCCACAGCGCCCAAAAGGATTGGTCGAAATGGGCTTCGAAGAACTGGCCAAACGCTGGTTACCAATTTTAGATGTTTACGAAGACAACGGTGTCGACCTCTGTTATGAGATTCATCCTGGAGAAGACTTACATGATGGGGTTACTTTTGAGCGTTTTTTAAAAGCAACAGGGAACCATAAAAGAGTGAATATACTCTACGATCCCAGCCACTTTGTACTACAACAACTCGACTATATCACCTATATTGATCACTACCACGAGTTCATAAAA
>DLQQ01000005.1 GCA_002477625.1 Candidatus Arcticimaribacter sp. UBA7428 | reverse complement strand
CCCTTTTTCCTATGCCATCCCTCGCTTACTATTTCTCCTTTGTAAACGAGTACAATTCCAACTAAAGGATTCGGGTAGGTTTGTCCAAGACCTAATTTTGCTAGATCCAGACAGCGTTGCATAAATTTTATGTGAATAGGATCTTTTTTATTCATGCTAAGAATTGAAATAGTATTATTTTTAGAAAGTATAAAAATACTAAAGAATTGAATGAAGATGATCATTATTAGAGAAGTATTAGAAAAAGATAATGCTGATTTGGCTTCTGTGATCAGACAAGTCCTTGTCGAAATAGGAGTCCCAAAAGTGGGAACCGCCTATGCCGATCCAGAATTGGATTATATGCACAAAACGTATTTAAAAGATCGGGCTGCTTATTTTGTTTTAGAAGAAAACGGAACACTCCATGGAGGTGCTGGGATTGCTCCTCTTCAGGGGGGTGATCCTACTGTTTGTGAATTACAAAAAATGTACTTCCTACCCGAAGCAAGAGGAAAGACTCTAGGAGAAAAAATGATTGATCACTGTTTGAGTTATGCAAAAGAACAGCATTTCAAAACTTGTTATCTGGAGACCTTGCCCTATATGAAAGCCGCTCAAAAACTCTATCTCAAAAAAGGTTTTGAATACATCGATGGACCGATGGGTTCAACAGGTCATACTTCTTGTAATGTTTGGCTTACTAAAAAATTGTAAATGACATTAATTGAATTTAGATCCTATTTTAGGGCTCAATTAAAGGATGTTTATGTTCTTGAAGAATGTGATGATTTTTTGAAACGTCTAATGCAGGCTTATTTTAAATGGGAACCCATTAAAATTGGTTTAGATCCAAATTATAAACTCACCTCAGTAGAAAAAGAGAAGCTGAAGCTAGCTTTGATTGAATTGAAAAAAGAAAGACCCTTACAGTACATATTGGGAACTGCTTATTTTCTAGATTTAGAACTTGAAGTAAATACAGCTGTTTTAATTCCCAGACCCGAAACTGAAGAATTGGTTCATTGGATTTTATCAGGAGAAGATAAACGAAACCCCTTAACAGTATTGGACATAGGAACGGGGAGTGGTTGTATTGCTATTTCATTAAAAAAAGCTGCTCAACAATGGAATGTTGCAGCGCTGGATGTTTCAGAACAAGCACTCGAAGTTGCGGGCAGAAATGCTAGTAAAAATCAAACTCCCATTCAATTTCACCTTGAAGATATCTTAGTTAAGAAACAGTGGTTGACCCCTTTAGATGTTATTGTTTCAAACCCTCCTTATGTAGTACCCTCAGAAAAAGCGCAGATGCTAGCTAATGTTTTAGAAAACGAACCCAATTTGGCACTTTTTGTACCAGAAGAAGAGCCGTTACTTTTTTATAAAAGAATCATCGAGTTTGCAGAGCAAAACCTAAAACCTTCTGGAGCACTTTACTTTGAGATTAATCCTATTTTTGTTGATGAACTTGTAACTTTTTTTAAAAAGTTTACCTTTGAATCTGTTGAGGTTCGAAACGATTACTTGAATCGTCCAAGGATGATTAAAGCCATTAAAAGCAGTATATAGTATGACGAATGCCCAAGAAAAGATTGAAGGTTTACGTTCAAAATTACATCAGTATAATTTTGAATATTATGTCAATGACACAAGTTTGATAAGCGATTTTGAGTTTGATCAATTGATGAAAGAGCTTCAAGACTTAGAAGCACTGCACCCTGAATTTTATGATTCAAATTCACCTTCTCAACGCGTTGGAGGTCAAATTACTAAAAACTTTGAAACAGTAACCCACGCAGAACGTATGTACTCTTTAGGGAATACCTATTCTGAAGAAGAGATTCGAGACTGGGTCGATCGCATCATTAAAAATCTTGATGGGGAAATACCAACATTTACCTGTGAATTGAAATATGACGGCGCATCAATCAATCTTACCTACGAAAAGGGCGTATTGCTTAGAGCAGTGACTCGCGGAGATGGAACTCAGGGTGATGATGTGACAATGAACATCAAAACCATTCCGAATGTCCCCCTCAAGTTACAGGGGAATTTTCCTGACTTATTTGAGATTCGTGGAGAAATCGTAATGCCACTGGCAGGTTTTGAAGCCCTAAACAGAAAACGAGTTGAGGCAGGAGAAGAACCGTATATGAATCCCAGAAATACCGCTTCTGGTTCATTGAAACTTCAAGACAGTAGCGAAACAGCTCAACGCCCGTTAAGCTGTTTGTTATATGCATTGGTTGGCAAAAATCTTGGTTTTAAAAGCCATTACGATGCATTAGTTGAAGCGCGGACATGGGGTTTTACTGTTCCTGATACCATAGTGCAAGCGGATTCTATACAAGGTATTTTACATTATATAAATGAATGGGAAAATAAAAGAGACCAACTGCCGTTCGAGATCGACGGAATTGTCATAAAAGTTAATGATTTAAAACATCAAGAGCTCCTTGGTTTTACTTCAAAATCTCCCCGTTGGGCTATTTCATATAAGTATCAAGCCGAACAGGCGAGTACTAACCTAGAGACCGTAAGTTATCAAGTGGGCAGAACGGGTGCCATTACACCAGTTGCAAATTTAACTCCTGTATTACTTTCTGGTACTACTGTCAAACGGGCTTCCTTACATAATGCAGATCAAATAGCAAAACTAGATTTACGCTTAGGTGATCGTGTTTATGTAGAAAAAGGGGGGGAGATCATTCCTAAGATAGTTGGTGTAGACCACAGGATGAGAGGGTTAATAGAACATCGAGTTACCTATATAGAGAATTGCCCAGATTGTGCGGCTACCTTGGTTCGAATTGCTGGCGAAGCTCAGCACTATTGTCTGAATACTACTGGATGTGCAACTCAAATTATTGGTAAAATGCAACACTATATCGGCCGAACTGCAATGGATATTGAAGGTTTGGGAGGCGAAACAGTCGCTTTGTTGTTTAACGAAGGTCTGGTAAGCAATATAGCAGATTTATATGCGCTGAAAGAGGAAGCGTTATTGCCCTTAGAACGTATGGCTCAAAAGTCAGTTGACAATTTATTGTTAGGGATAGAAGCTTCTAAAAAACAGCCTTTTGCAAAAGTGTTATTTGGATTGGGGATTCGTTTTGTCGGTGCTACTGTAGCCAAACGACTAGCATCATATTTTGGTTCCATGTCCAAGCTGATGCAAGCGACAGAAGAAGAGCTGATTGCTGTTGATGATATAGGCGTTCGAATTGCACAAAGTTTGGTGCACTATTTTCAAATTCCAACTAATCGAGAATTAGTGAAACGATTAACACAGTTTGGTGTTCAAATGGAAAATGAAACACTTGCATTAACCTCAAATGCATTGGAAGGAAAGAATATAGTAGTGAGCGGTGTTTTCGAAACGCTGTCTCGAAATGAACTTAAGGCAATGATTGAAGAGCACGGAGGGAAAGTTTCAAGTTCAATTTCTTCGAAAACCTCGTTTATTGTTGCAGGAGAGGGCATGGGGCCTAGCAAAAAGGTTAAGGCTGAGAAGTTAGCAATCCCCCTGATGACAGAGTCTTCATTCTTGGATTTGTTAGATTCATAACACTTCAAAGCTTTTTTAAACAAAAACACTATTTTATTATGTTGGGACTGGGGTTTTGGTATTTTTGTATTTCAAAATTAGACGGGTTTGATAAGTAAGCTTTTGCGCAAGTGGGTTTTTGAAAAAGAATTGGACAAAAGTATGTCCAGCAAGCAACTTGATGCGTCTTTTAAAATCAGTAAAATTGCTATTTTGGTTGACCCCATTACAGCAGTTGACAGTAGATTTCTTTTAAACCTAGCCAAGATGTTTAAGATTTCTGAGCTACAAGTTAGTCTATTGTTGTTGAATAAAAACGCTGAATTAGAAAAGCAATATCAACAAATATTCAACCCGCAAGAAGTCAATTTCTGGGGGAGTTTTAAAGGAGAGCTGTTGAACTTTTGTGAGTCGGAGTACGATTTGTTGATTAATTATTACAACAAGATTGATCACGATTTCTCACTCATAAGTGTTAGAACTAAACATAAAATAAGTGTTGGGTTTTCGGGAGCAGATGAAAGAGTCAATGATGTTGTATTTGATTTTGATCCAAAGGATAAAGAAACCTTTAAAAAGGAATTATTGAAGTATATGAATATTTTAAATATAATATAAGTGGAATTTTTAAAAGGATCTGGAGTTGCTATGATTACTCCTTTTGATGAAGAAGGACGAGTAGATTACCATGCGGTAAAACGTGTTGTTGACCATATCATCAGTGGCGGTATTGACTATATCGTTCTTATGGGAACTACCGCTGAGACTGCTACATTAACCTCAGAGGAACGTACCAAAGTTGTAGCCTTGATTGTTGAGGTTGTAGCTGATAGAGTTCCCCTGGTTTTAGGGATTGGAGGGAATAATACGCAAGTAGTTGTAGACACGATCAAACAAACCGACCTTACAGCCTTCAAAGCCCTCATGTCTGTATGCCCTTATTATACACGTCCAAGTCAAGAAGGGATTTACCAGCACTTCAAGCACATAGCCACGGCTACTCCTATTTCAGTAATCTTGTATAATGTCCCGGCTCGAACCGGTGTCTCCATATCGAACGAAACAACAGTTCGTTTGGCGACAGACTGTGCTAACATTATAGCCATAAAAGATGCTACGGGTGATTTAGAGTCTGTAATTACGCTCTTGGATCTTGTACCGGATGGATTTCATGTGATATCGGGTGATGATGCATTAGCACTCCCTGTTGTTTTATCTGGTGGATCTGGAGTAATTTCAGTCATTGGCGGTGCATTACCAAATCAAGTTTCAAAAATGATTCGCTTTGCTTTGGAAGATCGAATAGATGAAGCTACGGTATATCACAACCAATTGCTTGAAATGATTGATTTAATTTTTAGAGAAGGCAACCCTGCTGGTGTTAAAAATTTATCAAAGCATTTAGGCCTCTGTACAGGAAATGTTCGCCTTCCGTTGGTGCCAGCATCGGAACCTTTAAGTGTTGCAATTTCAGAAGCTAACAAAGTATTCCTTTAAGCCAGGAAGTTAAAATTTTGACAAATAATAGCGGGAGTTTTTTTTAGCGGTTACATTTGAATTTTAATAGCTCACATTGATTATATTTTAGTAGTTTTGCATCATGTTTTTAAAAACCATCAAATCAACCGTAGTTTTTGCGTTATTTCTTTCATTCTTAAGCTGTAGCGATTACCAAAAAATACTCAATAACCCGGATAATAATCTGAAGTATAAAGCTGCAGAAGAATATTATAAATCTGGATCCTACAGAAAAGCCAATCGTCTTTTTGAACAAATCGTTCCCTCCTACAGAGGAAAACCTCAGGCGCAAAGAATCATCTACTTTTACGCCAATACTTATTTTCAAGTTAAAGACTACAATTTAGCAGCCTATCAATTTGAGAGTTTTGCAAAGTCTTATCCCAAAAGTGATCGCCTTCAAGAAGCAAACTTTATGTCTGCCAAATCATACTATATGCTTTCTCCACGCTTTAGCCTGGATCAACAAGATACGTATAAGGCAATCGATAAGTTGCAGATATTTTTAGACAACTATCCCGAGAGCGAATTTAGTGATGAAGCCAATACGTTAATCGCTGAATTACAGGTTAAACTAGAAAAAAAGTCTTTTGAAATTAGTAAAAAATATTACACCATACGAGATTATAAAGCTGCGATGAATTCCTTTGATAACTTCATCAGCGACTATCCCGGGACACAATTTAAGGAAGAAGCATTATACTATAAATTTCTTTCTAACTTCGAATTGGCAATAAACAGTATCTTTACGCTAAAGAAAGAGCGTTTGGCTGAAGCCAAAGAAATAGGAAATACCCTTTTACGATACTTTCCAGAGTCTATATTTCTTCAAGACGTTGACCGAAAATTTGAAAATATAGAAAAGGAACTTACCCTTATAGATCAACTCACAACAAACACAAAATAGCTAGGATGACAAAGTACAGAGAATCAAAAGCACCCATTACGACAACAACCTACGATAAAAATTTAGTAGAAGGAGAAACAGATAACATTTACGAAGCGTTATCGATCATCTCTAAACGTGCGATGCAAATCAATTTAGACATCAAAAAAGAATTGCACGAAAAACTTGAGGAATTTGCTACCCACAACGATAGCTTAGAAGAGATTTTTGAAAACAAAGAGCAAATTGAAGTTTCTAAATTCTATGAAAGCCTTCCAAAGCCACATGCATTGGCGGTAGAAGAATGGCTGCAAAACCGCGTATACCACAGAAAAACAGAACAATAAAAGCAGATGTCTTTGTTCAGCGGTAAAAAAATCCTCTTGGGTATTTCAGGCGGAATAGCGGCTTACAAAACTCCTATGCTCGTTCGAGCTTTTATCAAACAAGGTGCGGAGGTTCGGGTTATTATGACCCCTTCCTCCAAAGACTTTGTTACTCCATTATCACTTGCTACGGTTTCTCAAAACCCAGTCTATTCTTCCTTTATTGCAGAAGATCAAGACAACCCACTCTGGAATAACCATGTTGAAATGGCACTTTGGGCGGATTATATGCTCATTGCTCCAGCTACTTCGAACACTATAGCTTCCATGGCGCAAGCCCGTTGTACCAACTTATTATTAGCGGTCTATCTTTCTTCACAATGCGAAGTTTTCGTAGCTCCGGCGATGGATTTAGATATGTATGCACATCCAGCAAATCAAAAAAACTTAGCGACTCTATCTGTCAATGGCGTTTTAGTACTCCCAACCGAAGAGGGGTTCCTGGCGAGCGGCTTAGAGGGAAAAGGGCGTATGCAAGAGCCGGAAGATATGGTATCCTTTATGGAAAATCATATTTCCAAACACCTCCCTTTGTTTGGGAAGAAAGTAGTACTCACAGCCGGTCCTACCTACGAATCCATAGATCCTGTTCGATTTATTGGAAATAATTCCTCCGGTAAAATGGGTTTCGAATTGGCCAAGCAAGCCGCAGCTCTTGGAGCTGAGGTTGTTTTGATCAGTGGACCATCTGCATTGGATTTAGATCATGCTAAGATTACGGTCATACGGGTTACTTCGGCTGACCAAATGTTCGAAGCGTCCAAACTACATTATACTGATGCTGCTATTTTTATTGCATCTGCAGCTGTTGCCGATTTTAAGCCTGACACCCATGCGACTCAGAAAATAAAAAAAGAAACCAATTTCAATCAAATAAATCTAATCCCAACTCCTGATATCTTAGCTCATTTAGGAGCTACCAAAGGAAAGCAGTTTTTAGTCGGATTTGCTCTTGAAACAGAAAATGAGCTTGAAAATGCTCAGGCTAAACTAGAACGAAAGAATTTAGATGCCATTGTCCTGAACTCATTGAATGATCTCAATGCTGGTTTTGGTGGAGATCAAAATAAAATCACTTATCTTCAACCGAATGCCGAACCAATTGCATTCGAGTTAAAAACAAAGACGGCAGTTGCAGTTGATGTTTTTGATCAAATCCTGCTAGCTTATGAAAAGACTTCTTAACCTCTACGCACTCCTTTTTTTGGTTGTTCTTGGAAATGCCCAAGAAATTAATTTTGAAATTGTTGTTAATTCGGATTTGGTAAATCAAACCAATCAACAGGTTTTTAAAACCCTAGAAACGAGTATAACTGAATTCATGATCAATAAAGCCTGGACCAATCAGGATCGAGCCAATGAGGAAAAACTAGATTGTAGTATGGTGCTCAACCTCACAGGCTATAGCGGGAGCCAATTTGAAGGAACACTTCAGGTTCAAATTCAACGCCCAGTATTCAACACCAATTATAAAACGCCCATTCTCAATCACCTCGACAAGGATATTAGTTTTAGTTATCAAGAATTTCAGCCTCTTTTTTATAACACATCTACCTATGAGTCTAATTTAGTCTCCTTACTTAGTTTTTATGCTTTTATTAGTTTAGGAATGGAAGCGGATACCTTTCAAGAAAATGGAGGTAGCCCGTTTTATGCTGTAGCGCAACAAATAGCAAATTTAGCTGGTCAGAATCAGAAAAAAGGATGGAATCAAGCTGATGGAAATCGGAATCGATATTGGTTGATCGAAACCTTGCAGTCCAATACCTTTAAAGAATACAGAACGGCAATGTATGAATACCATCGCAAGGGACTTGACCTTATGACAGAAAACCCTTCCCAAGCCAAGCAAAACATAATGAATTCTATTCAAGGGCTGAATCGTTTGTATTCCCGAAGACCAAATGCTTTTTTAAACCAAATATTTTTTGATGCAAAGGCAGATGAAATTGTCGATATATTCTCTGATGGACCCAAAGTAGAATTTCAAAAAACACTGGATTTACTCAATAAAATAGCACCCTTCTTTGGTCCCCAGTGGAAACGCATTAAATACTAAGCGAATTTCTTTAAATTAGCTCGTTTGTGATTTATCTTTGCGATTCATAAACCTCAATTGCAGTGCTTACAGGACTTGTTATCAAAAATTTCGCATTAATCGATCACTTAGAAGTTAACTTTTCTGAGGGTATGACAAGTATTACTGGGGAAACAGGAGCTGGGAAATCCATTCTTCTCGGTGGTTTGGGTTTGGTATTAGGAGATAGAGCAGATTTATCTACCCTCAAAAACGTAGATCAGAAATGTTTTGTTGAGGCTACTTTCTCCATTCAAGAGTACAATCTTAAAACCCTTTTCGAAGAACTCGATCTAGAGTACGATGCGATTACATTAATTCGAAGGGAGATTTTGCCTTCTGGAAAGTCTCGTGCCTTTGTAAATGATAGCCCTGTAAATTTAAATATACTCCAGCGCTTAGGGCAAGATTTAATTGATGTTCATTCACAGCATCAAACACTATCACTCACACAATCCGACTACCAATTAGAGGTGTTGGATGCCTTAGCAAATAATAAAGCGAACCTCGATCACTATCAACATCAGCTTAAGCACTATAAAAAAGTAGAAGAACGGTTGTCGGAATTGACCGCATTGCAAGATTCACAGAAACAAGATTTAGACTATTCCACTTTTCTCTTAAATGAACTTTTAGAAGCCTCCTTAGTACCCGGGATGCTGACACCTTTGGAAGAAGAGGAGCAAGAATTAATTCACGCTGAAGAAATAGGCTTGAGTTTACTTAAAGTGTCTCAGATTATTAATGAAGAGCAGTTGGGAGTAGAAGTACAACTGAACGAAGTTCGTTCGGCTTTATTAAAAGTTTCTTCGCTGTCTGAAAAATACCTTCCCTTATTCAATCGATTAGAAAGTTTGAAGATTGAGTTGCTTGATTTAAATCAAGAAATCCAGTTACAAGCCGAACAAATCGAAGCCAATCCCGAGCGACTAGCCGCAGTGAAAGAAGCACTTCAAAAAATTTATGATTTGCAGGCAAAGCATCATTGTCAAGGAATTGAAGAACTGATTGCAATTCGTGAAAGTTTAGATGAGAAAGTGCAATCGACCGCTGCTCTTGGAGAGGACTTGATTGGGCTGAAAGAGGAACGCGATCAACTAAAAAACCAAGTACAGCAACTAGCAAAAGTTCTTAGGGAGAAGAGAAGAGAAACCATTCCATCTCTAAAAAAAGAACTCGAATCGCTACTCGATATCTTAGGAATGCCCAATGCACGATTCAATATAGATTTAC
>DLQQ01000044.1:5201-59233 GCA_002477625.1 Candidatus Arcticimaribacter sp. UBA7428 | reverse complement strand
CCAAAAAAGAAACCAGCTCTGTAATGAGCTGGTTTTTAGTGACCTCGGCAAGATTCAAACTTGCAACCTCTTGAGCCGTAATCAAGTGCACTATTCAGTTATGCTACGAGGCCTTTTGTGGGGGCAAATATAATTGTTTTTTGAGAATTCAAAGTACTTTATTCAAAAGGATTTTACATTTACTTTCAATCATTTGGAGGAAGCCGTATCTTCGCTAAAATTTTAAATATGGCTTTCATTGCGATTGTGGTAGGCTTACTACTTTTGATTAAAGGAGGAGACTGGTTATTAAAGTCTTCGGTTTCTCTTTCACTAAATTTATCCATTCCAAAAGCAGTTATTGGGATGACGGTAGTTTCCTTTGCAACCTCTGCACCCGAGCTTATTGTGAGTGTTCAATCTGCCCTTGCAGGTTATTCAGACATTGCATTTGGAAATGTTGTCGGTTCTAACATCGCTAACTTGGCTTTCGTTCTTGCCGTTACGATTTTAATAACCCCCATTGCTGTACCAAAAAGTTTTTTTAAAACCGATTGGCCCATGATGATGCTTGCTACCCTTCTTTTTATCGGTATGATTACATTTGATGGCATGTTGTCTTCCGTTGAAGGTTTTATCATGGTGTTGATTTTAATTGCTTTCCTCTATTATCTTTTGAAGGGACAAGGTGTTTCTGAAGTAACGGAAATAGCTTCAGAAGAGTTCGAATTATTTAACAGTTTTCAAACTATTTTATATCTAATAGCCGGTGGTTTTGCCTTGTGGCTGGGTTCCGAAACTTTAGTGCGGGGAGCGGTTTCTTTAGCATCTCTAATGGGGGTTAGCGAACGTGTAATCAGTATATCCATTATTTCTGTGGGGACCAGTATTCCGGAGCTTTCGGCATCAATAATTGCGATCATCAGAAAGGAAAAAGCTATTTCTCTGGGGAATTTAATTGGCTCCAATGTCTTCAATATTTTAGCTGTAATGGGAATTACTTCGATGATTCAACCGATCAGTGTTCAAGACCCGAGCCTTATATCAAACGACTTGGTTTGGATGTTTGCAATTTCCTTACTCGTTCTCTTAATGGTTTTTATTCCGAGAGACAGCCGCTTAAATCGTTTCAATGGCTTTGTGCTGCTCGGACTCTATCTTTATTTTATTTACGACATCTTAGGGTAAAAAAAAACACCCTCATAAAGAGGATGTTTTTTACTTAATATAAACAAATTAGGTCGAATTATACTTTAGCAGATTTAACTGTTTTGACAATACGAGCTGCAATTCGGTATGGATCTCCGTTTGAAGCAGGTCTTCTGTCTTCTAACCATCCTTTCCATCCTTGTTCTACTGTAATAATTGGAATACGAATAGAAGCACCACGATCTGAAATTCCGTAACTGAAGTCTGTTATAGACGCAGTTTCGTGTAAACCAGTTAAACGTTGGTCGTTAAATTCACCATATACAGCAATGTGTTCTTTTGTTACTGGACGGAATGCTTCACAAATTGTTTCATAAACTTTTTGGTCTCCACAAGTTCTCAAAATAGTGTTCGAGAAGTTGGCGTGCATACCCGATCCGTTCCAATCTCCTTTGACAGGTTTTGGGTGGTATTCGATATAGTATCCAAATTGTTCTGTAAGACGGTCAAGTAAGTAACGTGCAATCCAGATTTCATCTCCCGCTTTTTTAGCTCCTTTAGCAAACAATTGGAATTCCCATTGTCCACTTGCAACTTCTTGGTTGATTCCTTCGAAGTTTAGGCCAGCATCGATACAAAGGTCTGCATGCTCCTCCACGAAGTCTCTTCCATGTGTATTTCTTCCACCTACAGAACAGTAATACATTCCTTGTGGTCCAGGATATCCTCCTACAGGGAAACCAAGAGGTAATTGTGTTTCGGTATCCATGATGAAATATTCTTGTTCGAAACCAAACCAGAAATCATTGTCATCATCGTTTATTGTTGCTCGAGCATTTGACTCATGAGCAGATCCATCAGCGTTTAAAACTTCAGTCATCACCAAAAATCCATTTCTACGAACGGGATCAGGATAAATTGCTACTGGCTTCAACAAACAATCAGAAGATCCTCCTTCAGCTTGTTGTGTAGAAGATCCATCAAAAGACCATACAGGGCAGCTTTCTAATGTTCCATCAAAGTCATCGATTACTTTTGTTTTACTACGTAGATTGGAAGTTGGCTTATAACCATCTAACCAGATATACTCTAATTTTGATTTGCTCATAATTTTTGTTTTTTTAGCTTTAACATCACAAATTTAATTTTTTTGGGTACAACCTCGTTTTTTATGGGGTATAAATCTTAACATACTTATTAACTTTTATCAATAACCCATTTTTCATGGGGGTAAATTTTGTTTTATGTAAAAAAAGAGGGTAAAAGACTTCAGATTTTAAAAAATAAATAACTTTGCATTAGTATTTTAAACCGCAAACTACATGAATTCTCTTCGATTTGAAGCCTTAAATAGTTTAGTAAAAAATAATGCTCAGAATGAACCGTTTGTGTCTGATTCTGAAGCGCAATTTGCTCAGAATGTTTTCAATGATTTGGCGTTACAGCGTTCGCTCAACCAACAGGCATATGATGAAATTTCAAAAGCAATCTTCAAAGGCTCTAAAATTTCTAGGGCTTTAGCAGATCAGATTGCTGCTGCAATGAAATCGTGGGCACGAGCGAAAGGGGCTACCCATTATACACACTGGTTTCAACCCCTTACGGGTGCTACTGCAGAAAAACACGAGTCTTTTTTCGATTTATCAGATAATGCTACAGCCATTGAACGGTTCGATGGAAGTCAATTGGTCCAACAAGATCCGGATGCTTCTAGTTTTCCAAGTGGTGGAATTCGAAACACCTTTGAAGCCCGAGGTTATTCCGCTTGGGATCCAACTTCACCTGCTTTCATTTATGGAAAAACACTTTGTATTCCTACCATTTTTGTTTCCTATACGGGCGAAGCCCTAGATTATAAAACACCCCTTTTACGTTCTTCGTCTGCCTTAGATAAAGCAGCTACAGATGTTGCCAAATATTTTGATAAGAATACACAAAAAGTATATGCTACTTTAGGGTGGGAGCAAGAGTACTTTCTAATAGATAGAAGCCTAGCTGCATCTCGTCCCGACCTAATTTTAACAGGTCGAACCTTAATGGGGCACGAATCATCCAAAGGTCAACAATTGAACGATCATTATTTTGGATCTATTCCTAAAAGAGCCCTAGCTTTTATGCAAGAGCTGGAGTATCAAAGTTTGATGCTTGGAATTCCGGTAAAAACAAGGCATAACGAAGTTGCACCAGCACAATTTGAATTGGCACCAATCTTTGAAGAAGTGAATTTGTCGGTCGATCACAATGCCTTACTTCTCGATATTATGAGTAAAATTGCTGAACGGCATAATTTCATGGTTCTTTTACACGAAAAACCTTTTACGGGAATCAACGGCTCCGGGAAACACAACAATTGGTCGTTAAAGACCAATACAGGTGTCAACCTATTGAGTCCAGGTAAAACTCCGATGAACAACCTGCAGTTTCTTACCTTTTTCATCAATACGATCGTCGCAGTTCTCAACCATGAATCATTGCTTCGGGCGAGTATCGTATCGGCTAGTAATGAATTGCGCTTGGGTACCGATGAAGCTCCGCTACCAATAATTTCGGTATTCATTGGAGAGCAATTGACAGCTGTACTTAATAATTTGGAACAGGTTTCAGAAGGTAAATTATCTCCTCAAGAGAAAACAGATTTAAAATTGAATGTTATCGGTAAAATCCCTGAAATATTATTGGATAATACGGATCAGAACCGAACATCTCCTTTTGCTTTTACAGGAAATAAATTTGAGTTCAGAGCAGTGGGTTCCAAAACAAATTGTGCAAAACCCATGACGGTTTTGAATTCTATTGTTGCAGAACAGTTGATTACCTTTAAGAAAAAGGTAGATCAGCATCTGAAGAATCCCAAAATGAAAAAAGACGATGCAATTTTTAATGAGTTGCGCGATTCCATCAAATACATTCGAACCATTCTTTTTGAAGGCGATGGTTATAGCGAGGCCTGGATTAAGCAGGCTAAAAAAAGAGGTTTAAGTCCAACAACCTCCACACCAGACGCGCTTCAAGCTTATGTTGCACCTAAAAGTATATCCATGTTTCACACATTGGATGTGTTCAGCAAACGCGAATTGGAAGCTCGAGTGCAGGTAGACTTAGAGCAATACACCCACACACTTCAGATTGAAGGAAGAACACTTGGGGATATTGCTCGTAATCACATTATTCCGACAGCAATTCAGTATCAAAACACATTAATTGACAATGTAAAAGGGCTTAAAGAGATTTATGGCGCTACCTACAAAACACATGCAAAAGAGCAGATGGTTTTAATTGAGCGTATTTCAGGGCATATAGCTCAAATCAATACGGGAGTAAATGATATGATTGAGGCGCGTAAAAAGGCAAATACAATTGAAGATACGGCAGCAAAAGCAAATGCATATCATGCGCAAGTAAAAGTTTACTTCGATTCCATTCGTTATCACTGCGACAAACTGGAGCTCTTAGTCGATAACTCCATTTGGCCATTAGCGAAATATAGAGAACTGCTTTTTTCACGATAAACAGGATGTTTTGTTGTTAAAGATCACTTGATTTAGGTTTAGGTAAAGGGAATAAAATGATGTATTTTTGTGATAAGATAAATTGAACCCAGTATGAGTGAATCGTCTAGTGATCGTTACCGTCTTCGTGGAGTTTCTGCACAAAAAGAAGATGTCCACAATGCCATAAAAAACATAAACAAAGGGCTGTTTCCAAAAGCTTTCTGTAAAATTGTGCCCGATCACCTAACGGGGAGTGAGGCTCATTGTATCGTTATGCATGCGGATGGTGCTGGGACAAAATCATCACTGGCTTATGCCTACTGGAAAGAAACAGGAGATTTATCGGTTTGGAAAGGCGTAGCTCAAGATGCTCTGATTATGAATATTGATGATCTGCTTTGTGTAGGTGCGTCCCAAGATATTTTGCTTTCGTCTACTATTGGTAGAAACAAAAATAGAATTCCAGGAGAAGTTCTTGCTGCTATTATTAATGGTACCGAAGAGTTGATAGAAGAACTTAAAGGCTATGGAGTTTCTATCCACAGTACCGGAGGTGAAACTGCTGACGTTGGCGATTTAGTGCAAACCATAATTGTAGATTCTACCGTTACAGCTCGTATGAAACGATCGGATGTTGTGGATAATGCCAACATACAAGCCGGAGATGTAATTGTTGGCTTAGCCTCTTTTGGACAGGCTAGCTATGAAAAAGAATACAATGGCGGGATGGGAAGTAACGGACTTACTTCTGCTCGTCACGATGTCTTCAATTCAACTTTAAAATCTAAATACCCTGAAACTTTTGATGCAAGTGTACCCGCAGACTTAATTTATTCAGGATCAAAAAACCTGACAGATGCTGTTGCGGGGAGTCCGCTAAATGCAGGAAAATTAGTCCTATCTCCTACAAGGACTTATGCACCTATAATCCAAAAAATAATGGATACAGTAGATAAAAAACAGCTCAATGGAATGGTACATTGTAGTGGGGGAGCCCAAACAAAAATTTTACATTTCATTGACAACTTGCACATAATTAAAGACAACCTATTCGAAACACCTCCACTATTCAAAATGATTCAAGAAGAATCGGGAACCAGCTGGAAAGAAATGTATGAGGTTTTCAATATGGGCCATCGAATGGAACTGTACGTCGCACCCGAGCTTGCTAGCGAAATAATAGCTATATCGGAATCCTTTAATGTACCAGCTCAAATTGTTGGTAGCGTAAAGGCATCTAGTAAAAAAGAGCTAACCATCAGCAGTTTTCATGGAACATATCAATACAGTTAAGCTGTTTTGGTACTCTTTTTGTTATGACTATATAAATTTTAAATTCTACCACCATGAAAAAATATTTCAAGAAGAAAAAATTAGAATTAATTTCACTATTCGGTTTACTACTGTTATTTAGTTGTGGTGGTGGTGGAGATTATGATGTTCAAACAACAGCACCAGCTCCAGTTGCTGCTGTTATTACTGCTGCCGACTTAGCAGTAGCTATTCCTGAAAATCCTGAAGCGAATGCTTCCTTAGGAACTGTTCAGGCTTCTGTCAATACCGGTTCGCTTCAGTATAGTTTGACTTCCCAAAGTGTTGCAGGCGCATTGGCTATAAATGCTTCTACGGGAGCAGTTACGGTTGCAGATGCGACGCTTTTTGATTTTGAAACCGTACAAAGCTTAACTGCTAATATTCGCATTACTTCTGGAAGCGTTTCAGAAGATGTTACCGTTACCATAACCCTAACTGATGTAGATGAAGTAATCGATCCCGTTATCACAGTATCAGATTTAGCTGTTTCAATCGATGAGAATCCAATAGCTGGAACTACTATAGGAACTATCCAGGCTTCTGTAAATACGGGCTCTCTTCAGTTTAGTTTGGTTTCTCAGACTACCGATGGCGCACTGGCTGTTAATGCTACTTCGGGTGAAGTTACAGTTGCTGACGCGACGCTTTTTGATTTTGAAACCGTACAAAGCTTAACAGCTAATATTCGCATTACTTCTGGAAGCGTTTCAGAAGATATTATCGTTACCATTACCCTAACTGATGTAGATGAATTGGGTGCTGGTTATACAATTTGGACAGGTGCTACATTGACTTTTACCAAAAGCAGTGGAGGTGATCCAACCCTTGCTTCTCAACAAGATGCCCTAACAGATAATGTGAAAATTACTCGAGGGAATACTGGAGGTCAGATTTATAATATTGTAACCGAATCAGGCTATGACAAAGTAAGTAGTCCTGCCGATACAGAATGGGCATTGGGGACAGTCGATGATATTGATAGTTTGACGTTTGAGCCCTTTAGAGCTGCAACAGGAGGAGCACCAAAGAATGTAGTTGGACAAAATTTGGTACTTCATTTAATAACCGACGATGTGTATATTTCCGTTAAATTTATTTCATGGGCAGCTGGAAAAGCAGGTGGATTTGCATACGAACGTTCAACGCCCAACTAAATGAGAAATATAGTTGTATTTTTAATTGTTTACTGCTCATGCACTGCAAGTCTTTTTGCTCAAGAATGGCGATCAGATTGGAATGCAGCTCAGGTTGAAGCGAAGCAGGTCAACAAGAAAATAATTTTAGTTTTTTCTGGATCGGATTGGTGTATTCCTTGTATTAAGTTGGAAAAAGAAATTTGGAAAAGTCCAGCCTTTATTCAATATGCTCAAAAACACTATGTGCTTTTTAGAGCTGATTTTCCAAAAAGAAAAAAAAATAAACTACCCGAAACAATTCAACAGCTGAATGAAGGTTTGGCTTCTGAATACAATCCTAAGGGATATTTCCCCTTGGTTGTTGTTTTAGATTCAGTTGGTGAAATCAAAGGGCAGTTGGGGTATGAGAAAATAACTCCCGAAGCTTATATTGCATTGATAGAACAATTGTAACGTGAAACGTAAAGTACTTTTTGTTGTAAAGATAATCTTGGGTATTTCATTTTTGAATGCACAAGAACTTTTTACGGAATCTTATACCCTTATGGGGTCTGCTTTTGAGTTGACTGTTGTGGCTGACGATGAAGCCGAAGCGCAAGAATATATCGCAACTGCCAAGAATGAGATTGAACGCATAGAGTTCTTGATTTCTTCTTGGGATAGCAATTCTGAAACTTCCAGCATCAACCAAAATGCAGGAATTAAACCCGTTAAAGTATCAAAAGAACTTTGGGATTTAATCGATCGATCGCAGCAAATTTCTAAAATTACATCCGGAGCTTTCGACCTTACTTTTGCCGCAGTAGACCGGATTTGGAAGTTCGACGGAAGTGATGTCGAAATGCCTAATGCTGATTTAATTCTTGCATCTGTCTCTAAAATCGGATACCATCAGATTCAATTGAATGAAAAAAAATCAACAGTTTTTCTTCCTGAAAAAGGAATGAAAATTGGTTTTGGAGCAATAGGCAAAGGCTATGCAGCTGACCGAGCAAAGCAACTGCTTATGGCGCGCGGTGTTGTTGGTGGAATTATCAATGCTTCTGGAGATATTAACACTTGGGGAACCCAACCCGATGGGTCACCCTGGACCATTGGAATTATTAACCCAATGAATAAAGAAAAAGTATTTTCTTGGTTTTCATTAGAACATAATGCGGTAGTAACTTCGGGGAATTACGAAAAATTTGTTCGTATTGGCGGTAAACGATACAGTCATATAATCGACCCAAGAACAGGAATTCCTTCCAATGGAATCATTAGTTGTACTATATTTGCTATTAAAGCAGAACTTGCGGATGCTTTGGCAACAGCAACTTTTGTAATGGGTGTCGAGTCAGGATTGTTTTTAATTGATCAACTACCCAATACAGAAGCAATTCTAATTGATGATGAAGGAATTATTTACGCATCTAAAAACATTCAAATTGAAAAAGATTAAAAGCTTTTTGATACTTCTGGTTGTTCTTATTTCAAGCTCAAGTTGTGTTGCTGTGAAAAATTACAATAAAGTTTTTTTAAATGATCCTGATATGGCTCTCAAATCTCCTTTGGCTGAACGTTTTGAAACTACTTTTCATATTTACAGAGAAGCAGCTGCGGGCGCTAACGGAGGTAAAACAGGAGGTGGTTGTGGATGTAATTAAAAAAACACTTTGTATTGTTTTTGTGAGTTTAGGTTTTATATCCTTTGCTCAGCAAGACAGTACTCAGGTTTACAAAAAGAAGGTATTGGAAACTCTTGAAATCGATCTTCTTTTGGGATACTATGAGCAAGAGGGAACGCATGCCTCCGTTACGGGTGGAATTGGAAATGAAGATTTACAAAATACAGCCCCTTCTGTAGTTGTTCGTATCCCGCTCAATGAAGACGATGTGCTTACGGCTGATGTTGGTATATCGGCTTATACTTCTGCTAGTTCGAGTAATGGAAACCCGTTCAATACCGCTGCTTCGAGTGGCAGTGGGATGGCTCAGTCTGGGAATGGAGATGGAAGTGGAGGTGGAAATGGCCCAAAAGGAACCCCCTGGGTTGCTTCATCGGGTGCATCGAGAAAAGATGTATTGACTTCAATTAATGTTTCTTATGTACATGCTACGGATGATCGAAATCGCTATTGGTCTTCTAATGTTGGAGCTTCATTTGAATACGATTATCAATCCTTTGGTTTTGGTGGTGGATTCACACAACTGTGGAATGAAAAAAACACCGAACTTAGTCTGAAAGCACAGGTGTATCTGGATCAGTGGAAACCGATTATTCCGACCGAAATTCACGAATTCGATTTGTTCGGTGAAAACTTCCTGACCAATAATCAAAGTTATTTTTCTGGAGTAAGTGTACTTGATGAAAACGGGAACAGCGTTGCAAGTTACCTTCCTTCAAATTATAGCCCCATTGATGATGTAAACAGAAACTCCTATGCGGTTTCACTTGAGTTCTCTCAAGTTTTGAGTAAGCGTGCTCAATTTTCCTTATTCATGGACTTAGTCAAACAACAAGGCTGGTTGGCGAACCCCTTGCAGCGGGTTTATTTTGCTGATCAAGCGAATTTTTACATTGGAAATGTAAGAAGTATTGTCAATTACGAAGATCCGTCCAATACCGATGTTTTTCACCTAGCCGACGATATTGAGCGCCTGCCTCGCAATCGATTTAAATATCCCTTTGGAATGCGTTTAAACTATTATGTCAATGAATACCTCGTTGTTCGCTCCTATGTCAGAAGATACACGGATGATTGGGGGGTAAATTCGAATACCGTTCAGCTAGAACTTCCGATTAAATTCAACCTCAATTGGAAGCTAACACCCAGTTACCGTTACTACGACCAGACAGCAGCAGATTATTTTGCTCCCTACGATCAGCATCTATCTTCCCAAGCTTTTTATACTTCCGATTACGATTTATCTGCTTTTTCAAGCCATCAAATTGGAGGGGCGTTGGTTTATACGGATGTTCTGTCTAAGTATAGTCTTTGGAAACTGTCTTTGAAAAACATTAGTCTACGATTTCAGAATTATCAAAGAAGTGACGGGCTTTCTGCTTTTAGCATCGCAACTGGCTTCAGTTTTGTTTTGGACTAATACCCTTCTTTTTTATTTAAAAAGTAGTAATTTTACCCTATAGATTACCAACTTATGATCGAAAAACTACAAATCATTCAGCAGCGTTTTGATGAAGTCTCCGACTTGATTATTCAACCCGATATTATTTCGGATCAGAAGCAGTATGTACAGCTCAATAAAGAGTATAAAGATTTGAGAATTTTAACGGAAAAGGGTAATGAGTACAAGGCATTGTTATCGAATATTGCCGAAGCCGAAGAAATAATAAAAGAGGCATCCGATGCTGAGATGGTTGAGATGGCTAAGATGCAATTGGAAGAAGCCAAAGAACAACTCCCTGCTTTAGAGGAGGATATTAAATTTCTTTTGATTCCAAAAGATCCAGAAGACTCCAAAAATGTTGTTGTCGAAATTCGTGCGGGAACTGGTGGAGATGAAGCAAGTATTTTTGCAGGAGATTTATACCGCATGTATTCCAAATTTTGTCAAGATAAGGGGTGGAATGTTAGTTTGGTAGATAGTAGTGAAGGTACAGCGGGTGGTTTTAAAGAGATTATTTTTGAAGCTTCTGGAGATGATGTATACGGGGTTATGAAATTTGAATCGGGTGTACATCGTGTGCAACGTGTTCCACAAACAGAAACCCAAGGAAGAGTTCATACATCTGCTGCAACGGTAATGGTTTTGCCCGAGGCAGAAGAATTTGATGTTGAGGTCAATATGAATGATGTTCGTGTAGATTATTTTTGTTCTTCAGGTCCCGGCGGACAATCGGTAAACACAACCTATTCTGCTGTTCGATTAACCCATGAGCCTACAGGAATTGTAGCTCAATGTCAAGATCAAAAGTCACAACACAAAAATAAAGATAAAGCCCTAAAAGTACTTCGTTCTCGTTTGTATGAAATGGAGCTGGCAAAAAAGCTAGCTGCAGATTCACAGAAAAGAAATTCTTTAGTTTCTTCCGGAGATCGTTCTGCTAAAATCAGAACCTACAACTACCCCCAAGGACGAGTAACGGATCACCGAATTGGTCTTACGCTTTACGATCTTCAAAACATCATCAACGGGGATGTTCAAAAATTAATAGACGAATTACAATTATATCAAAACACCGAAAAGCTTAAGGAGGCTGGCGAAGTATTTTAATCCATGAGAATAGCAGCTTTAAAAGAACAAATACTTCTTAAGAAATCATTTCTATGTGTTGGTCTAGATATTGATTTGGATAAGGTACCAGAGCACATCAAAACAATGCCCGATCCTTTGTTTGAATTTTCAAAAGCCATTATTGACGCTACAGCTGCCTTTGCAGTAGCATACAAGCCCAACATTGCATTCTTTGAAACCTACGGGCCCGAGGGAATGGGCTCTTTGAAAAAGGCGATGGATTATCTCAATGAACACCACCCTGAAATTTTTACTATTGCAGATGCAAAACGTGGGGATATAGGAAACACTGCAACCCGATACGCAAAAGCCTATTTCGAAACCTATAATTTTGATTCGATCACAGTTGCTCCCTATATGGGAAAAGATTCGGTTGAACCCTTTTTGAATTTTGATGAGAAATATGCTATCGTCTTGGCCTTGACTTCCAATGCAGGTTCATCTGATTTCCAGACGCAAGAAGTCGGAGGACAAATGCTTTATGAAAAAGTAATTCAAACCAGTAGAGATTGGAAAGGTTCTGAACGTTTGATGTATGTTGTTGGAGCGACAAAGGCTTCAGCACTTAAAAATATAAGAGCCTTGATACCGAATTCTTTTTTACTGATTCCAGGAGTTGGAGCGCAGGGGGGAAGTCTTACCGAGGTGGCGGAAAATGGACTTTCTGAAAACGTAGGCCTTTTGGTAAATTCATCTCGTGGAATTATTTATGCCTCACAGGGAAAAGACTTTGATGCAGCTGCAACTGTTGCTGCTCAAGATTTGCAAATGCAGATGCAGGCTATTTTAGAAAACAAAGGGTTTATATAATGTTGAACTATACGCTTTATCGATCGAAGGACGCAGCCCCATGGGTCACGTTCGTTCATGGAGCGGGTGGAAGCTCTTCAATATGGTTTAAGCAAATTCGGAGCTTTTCTAAGTTTTTTAATTTACTTCTTATCGATCTAAGGGGACACGGTGCGTCCAAGACCAATTTATTGATGTCTGCAAAAGAAGCTTATACATTTAACGCCATAGCCGATGATATCATTGAGGTTTTAGATCATGAAAAGATAGAAAAATCTCATTTTATTGGAATTTCTTTAGGTACAATATTAATACGTCAAATTGCTGAAATGCAACCCAAGCGTGTTGTGAGTATGACAATGGGTGGTGCAATTTTAAAGTTTAATGTTCGTTCTCGAATTCTTATATTCTTGGGGAATATGACCAAGTCTATTGTTCCGTATATGTGGATATACAAGGTGTTTGCTATTATTATGATGCCTAATAGAAATCATAAAGAATCTCGACATGTATTCATTCGAGAGGCTAAAAAGTTATACCAAAAAGAATTTATTCGTTGGTTTAAACTCACTGGCGAAGTAATACCCTTACTCAAATTCTTTAGACAAGCTGAGGTTACAATTCCAACGCTTTATGTGATGGGCGCTGAAGATTATATGTTTTTGCCTTCCGTAAAAGAGGTTGTTAATCATCACCAACTTTCACAACTACAAGTTATCCCTAATTGTGGACATGTAGTGAATGTTGAACAGCCTAATCAATTCAATGACTTGACCATTAACTTTCTTAAGACAATCTAGCTCTTAGGAAAAAACTACCGTTTTATTTTGATAGACCATCACTTTACGTGCAACATGAAGTTGCAGTGCTTTGGATAGAACAATACGTTCTAAATCCCTCCCTTTTGCAATGAAGTCATCGATAGAGTTTAGATGTGACACATGGGTTGTGTTTTGTTCGATAATCGGTCCAGCATCTAGCTCCTCGGTTACGTAGTGGCTTGTCGCTCCAATAATTTTTACTCCACGTTCGTAGGCAGAGTGATAGGGTTTTGCTCCTGGAAATGCAGGTAAAAAGGAGTGATGGATGTTGATGATCTTGTTGGGGTAGTGCTGAATTAGGTCTTTTGAAATAATCTGCATATAACGAGCTAACACAATGAAATCTACTTGATGCTCTTGCAGGAGTTTCAGTTGCTTTTGCTCTGCTTCCTTCTTGTTTTCTTTGCTTACTGGTAAGTGGTAGAACGGGATATCAAATCGTTCGGCAATGTTTTTTAAATCCAAGTGATTGCTCAATATAAAAGGAATTTCAACGGCTAGTTCTCCCGACTGGTAGCGTGCTAATATATCGTATAAACAATGATCATACTTTGAAACAAATAAGGCCATTTTCGGTAATGCATTGTTGAGGTAGATGTCAATCTCAAGTTGAAATTCATTTCCGATCGAGTCTATAAAGTTTGTTTTAAAGTGCTCTATGCCTTGATGGTTTTCGGCGATTTCGCATTCAACCCGCATAAAGAATATGGAATTGACTCGATCTACATATTGATCGATATAGACTATATTGCCATTATTACCATGAATGTAATTGGTTACGGCAGCAATAATTCCCTTTTGATCTGGGCAGTTCATAACCAGTGTGATTCTTTTCATGGTGTTTTTTTTTACAAAAATATCGGTTCTCATGCAATTGGCAAATTGAATGGGTTTATTTATTCAATTTTAAGCAAAAAAACCCTGAGAGCCTACCAGGAACTCTCAGGGGAAACCAAACAATTATGTTTTAATTTTTTCTAAAAGGCATAGATTGCAGCAACTACAAAAGAGGCTAAGCTGTCTGTAAAGTCAGTCGCATTTTTTGAGTAGATGTTTGCAGAAGCAGTATCAATTCTAAATTCTGGCTTTAAGATGAAATTTCCTTTCGTGTAACTTCCAGTGATTGTAAAGGAAGTATTGTCCGCATCTTCTGTAGATCCTGATAAGGCTCCAGAGTATAATGCTCCAGCCCCGCCGTTTGTTTCACTAAAAATCTCTCCTCGTAATCCAATACTAAAGCTATCTGATAAAGTATACTGAGGGTATAAAGCGAAACCTGAGAAGCTAGCATCTGCAGCAAGATCTGTTGTGGTAGCGTTGATTCCTAGAAATAATTTTTCAGAAATATTGAATCCACCAGTAAAGTCAAATTGAGTATAGTCATCACCCGATAAGAAGTTGATGTATTGACCGTACAATCCTAATTGTGCTCCAAAAGTTGATGCATCAGAATAATCTGCCTCAGTTTCATCGGTTGCATTCATTACAGCAACCATAATAGATACGTTGTCAGAAACGGCATAATCAGCTTTGAAACCCGTATGTGAAAACGGTCCGTAAGAGAACATATATGAAGTTGAGTAGTTGAAGTTTGCTACGGGAGAAATAACTTCATATCCTAGAAAGGTGTTNNAAATTTCCTAAGGTTAAGGTTAGTTTGTCATTTACATTGTAATAGGCATACAGTTGGTTTACAATATTTGATGATCCTGCAAGGTAATCTTCCCCTCCAATACTTAGGTTAGAGCCAAAAACTGCATCTGCTCCTCGAGGTCCGTATACTAGATCTGCAACAAAACCACTCTTTTCTCCTTCATACGAAAGAACGATGTTGGCCATTCCAAGCGCAAAGCCGGGAAGATTTGCAAATGAAGTGTTAGGAGCAAATTCATTACTTCTGTAGTAGGTGTCAATAGATCCTGAAACAGAAAAGCTAGGTTTTTCTTCTGCTGTTTCTTCTGCAACATCATCCTGTGCATACGTTAAAGATCCTGCTAAAAGTGCTAGTGTTAGTACTGTTGTTTTAAAAATTTTCATAGTATAAAAGTTAAATTTAGTTATCGTTATTTTTAGTGTTGGTTTAATCTAAAGTCAGCATAGGCATCCATTCCATGTTCAGCTAGATCAAGACCTTTAAGCTCTTCTTCTTTCTCAACTCGGATGCTTCCACCAGAAAGTATTTTTACAATGTAGAGTAGTATAAAGCTGCAGATTACACAAAATGCACCTACGATACCTACACCAGCTAATTGGATTAAAAATTGATCAACACCAGCCATAGCTCCGAAGATTCCAACTGCAAGCGTACCCCAAATACCACAGATCAAGTGAACAGCAACTGCTCCTACAGGATCATCAAGTTTTAATTTGTCTATTAAGGAAATCCCCAATACGATAATGATACCTGCGGCTATTCCGATTAAAACGGCATCCATAGGGCTCATTTGGTCGGCTCCTGCAGTAATTCCTACAAGTCCACCAAGTACACCATTCATAAACATGGTTAAATCAAAGTTTTTGTAAAGAATGTTCGAAAAGATTGCCGAAGATACACCCCCAGCTGCTGCTGCTAAACAAGTTGTTACAAGGGTTAAAGAGGTCAACTCAGGATCTGCAGATAGAACAGAGCCACCGTTAAATCCAAACCATCCCAACCATAGAATCAAGACCCCAGCTGCTGCTAGTGGAAGATTGTGTCCAGGTATTGCTCGTGATGTTCCGTCTGCGTCAAATTTTCCAATTCGAGCCCCTAGTAAATAGATAGCTATTAAAGCTGCCCATCCACCAACAGAGTGTACTAATGTTGATCCTGCGAAATCATAGAATCCCATTGCGTCAAGAAATCCACCACCCCATTTCCATGACCCAACGATTGGGTAAATCAATCCTACATAAAGGATTGCAAAGATCATAAAGCTTTTTAGTTTGATACGTTCTGCAACTGCTCCAGATACAATTGTTGCTGCGGTTGCTGCAAACATACCTTGAAATAAGAAGTCAGTCCACCAAGTGTATCCTCCATCTGCGTATGCAGCGGTCATACCTCCATCAGGAGCAGCAATTCCGAAACCTGCAAATTTGAAGATTCCGAGCGCGCCTTCTTCAAATCCAGGGTACATGAGGTTGAAACCTCCGATTGCGTAGAGAAGAAGTCCTACGGTAATCACGAAGAAATTTTTAAATAAGATGTTGATTGTGTTTTTTTGTCTTGTAAGACCGATTTCTAAAAAAGAAAATCCTAGGTGCATGAAAAATACCAAAGCGGTACAAATCATCATCCATATATTATTAGCTGTAAAAAGTGCTGTAGTTTCCATAATAAATTATAGTTTTTTTGTTAATTTTAGTTTAAACTTTCTCCTCCTGATTCCCCTGTTCGAATCCTGATTGCATCATCAATCGTTGAAACGAATATTTTGCCATCACCAACTGCTCCAGTGCTTGCAGCAGACTTTATGGCTTCAATAGTCTTTTCAAGAAACTCTTCATTAACTACAATGGATAAGTATCTTCTTTGAATATCAGAAGTACTGTACGTTATACCTCTGTATACATGGCCTTCTTTTTCATTTCCTACTCCGGTAACATCCCAGTAACTGAAAAAATTAACCTCTACTTTATGAAGTGCATCTCTTACATCTCCAAATTTTGATTTGCGAATAATCGCTTCTACTTTTTTCATTTTATTATTGTTTAAATGATTTTGATCAAAAATACTTCTAAAACCATTTAACCATTATTTTTATAGGGTAATAATCTTCATTTTTATGTTTTATTAAATTTTACCCTATAAAATTAAGGGTATTTGTATTTAAATAACAAATAAATGAGATTATACCCTATTTTTTAGGGGGTGCGATTGCGAAATATGTTTTTACCTAAGTTCAAACAAGATCCTACAGCCCATATGACAATATAGAGCTGTATAACAGTATGTTAAGTGTTTAGTTGAGGGGGTGGTTTACAAGGATTTTGAAAACCAAAGTCCAAGAACAACCATAAGAATGCCCAGAATGATACTCCCAAAAGAGTAAATGAGGGCTTGTACTAGCGATCCTGATTTGAATAAATGGACATTATCTAGTGCGAAGGATGAGAATGTTGTCAAGCCTCCAGTAAAGCCGACAATAAAAAAGAAGTGAGCTTCTTCTTTTAATACTTCAAGTTTATGTAGTATTCCAAAGAAGAGTCCAATCAACAAGCAACCGATGAGGTTTGCTGTAAAAGTTCCGATTGGATATTGACTGCTGGTGTTTTTGAAAAGAAGATGAAGTCCATAGCGCAAACTGCTACCTAAACCACCACCCAAGAACACCCATAATAATATTTTCATTGCTCGAAGTTAACTTTTTTAACCGAATTGCTTTAGTTTATTGATAAGGTAGAAGCAATTCAGTTTCCCATGCCAACGGATCAGGGTTTGATTGTTTCCCTACCTTATATATAGTCCTAGGATAATATTGGAGACTTGGATTCAAGAGGTTTATTTTTTCTTTCATTATCTCCCACGAGAGGTCAATGTTTTTCAGAGACCCATGATGGACTCCTTTCAGCGCCTTTCGTTCTTTTGTGTAACGACACCTTATAGTGGGATGATCCGTTTTGAAGTAGCCTTCTACAGGAAGCCCAAGGGACCAAGTACTGGTTTTAAAAGCCAGTTGTGGTAGTACCGTAAATAAATCTCCTCTTACTTTTAAATTCTTACTTTCTGCAAAGTCATATAATTCTTGTGAGCCACTTTTTATAAGTGAATCCATTGCAGCCTTATCTGACTCAAAGCTGCGTGTTAGATAAAACTGATTTGGAAGAGTTACTGTATCTTGGTATTCGAATCGGTGCTCGTTTAGTTGAGTTGTAAGAATGCGATCAATAGCACGAAGTCCTTTCTTATAATATGGTCCAATCATGGTTTCCATCCCACCCATTTGTAGGCTGAAGATTTTCATTATAAAGTTCATCTGACCTTCCATAATCCAGTACAGACTATCCGAATCTTTTTTAATACGCCACCGAACATCAGAAGAGGAAAAACCCTCAAAAGTCATTTGTTGTTCAATTAAATGAGGAGCATTTGTTTTTAGAGTTTTCATCGAACCATTCCCGTCTTTTCCCTCCCAGTGGTATTCGGGCAGGTCGAAGTTGTTTTGGTTGAATGATAGCTTCATTTCTGGATCTTCTATGATCCACGGATTCCACTCGGGCCAGTTTTCAAAATCATAAAGGTAATTGTAGAGTGTTGCTGCGGGAATTGAGGTGTATATTGAGCGTTCTACCTTATAGGTATTGGGTAGGTTCTTTATATAAAGTACCAGAACCAGTAGTACGATTAATATTAACCCGAAAATAAAACGTAAGTAATGCAAAGCAGTAGTTCTAAAATTAAAAAGCTAGTCACTTATTTGGCCTGTGTATAATATTTAATGACAAAAAGAACTGCTATAGCCAAAAGGAAGGTGAGTAGGATTTTAAAACTGCCTTTGTAATGAATTTGATGCCCTTTAAAATCTTTTCGGTAGGTGAAAATTATGATCCCTGTAAAGGCAATAACAAAAAATACTGCAAAGAGGAGTTGTCCGTTTGAAAACATAACGTTAATTTTCTACGAAATTAGAAAAAAATAACTCGAATCCTTTTGGATTTAAAATTATGTTAGGACTAAGTTTAGCCTTTTTGTTTTTGGCTTTCGTCCCAGCAGTTTGTAAAACACTCAATACCATCGTATGATTAAAAAAGAATTGAACGCAGTACAGGAATTTCACGAAGCGTTTAAAATTAGCGTAAATCAAAAACCTACTGTCGAGCTAACAGATCAAATAAAAGAGCTTCGTTTCAACCTTATGAAAGAAGAAAATGAAGAGTATTTGGAGGCCGTCCAAAACAACGATTTAGTTGAAGTAGCTGACGCATTGGGGGATATGCTGTACATTTTATGTGGGACAATTTTAACCCACGGCATGCAACATAAAATCACCGAAGTGTTTGAAGAAATACAACGCTCCAATATGAGTAAGTTGGGTGCGGACGGCAACCCTATTTACAGAGAAGATGGGAAAGTAATGAAAGGACCTAATTATTTTAAACCCAATATAGAGGCTATACTGAAACGGTAGTTTTCACCTCATGCCTCCATCCGAATGGATCTGGAACAACGTTTCGTTGAATGTTAACGATATGGTCTTTTAGTATAGCAGCAAAAGAATCGGGTGCATCTTCAAGAATATGGCGTTTGTTTTGATAACCAAAGCCTTTTATTGGACTTACCACAACCGCAGTTCCAGCTCCAAAGATTTCCTTTAAACTTCCATCTTCTTTACTCGAAAGAAGTTCATGAATGGAAATGGGTCGTACATCAGTTTTAATCCCGAGATGGGCTGCAAGTTGCAGTATGCTTTTTCGGGTAATCCCATCTAAAATACGATCACTTGTAGGGGTTGTAATTAAGGTGTCGTTGATTCTGAAAAAGATATTCATGGTACCCGCTTCTTCTAAATATTCATGTGTATTGGCATCGGTCCAAATGATTTGCTGAAAACCTTCATTTAGAGCGAGTGTTGTTGGGTAAAATTGAGCGGCATAATTCCCAGCTGCTTTTGCATAACCTACCCCGCCTGCAGCAGCTCTACTGAATTTTTCTGCCACTTGAACATGTACTTCTCTACCACTGTAATAGCTACTAACTGGCGAACAAATGATCATAAACTTATACGCATTGGATGCACTTGCCTGAACACCTGCTTGGCTAGCAAATACAAATGGACGAACGTAAAGTGAGTTTCCGGCTCCCTTTTTAATCCATTCTTTGTCCATATCTAATAATTTTTCGAGTCCTTCAAAAAAGAATTCTTCTGGAAATTCAGGTATGGATAAACGCTCTGAAGATTTATTGATTCGAGCAAAGTTTTCTTCCGGGCGAAACAACCACACACCATCCGCATCGTCTTTGTAGGCCTTCATTCCTTCAAAAACTGCTTGACCATAATGAAAAACACTTGAAGATGGGTCCATTTGGATAGGCTGATAGGGCATAATCTCGGGAGTCTTCCATTGTCCTTCTTTATAATCACAAACAAACATATGGTCGGTAAAGATTTCTCCAAAATTCAGGTTGTCAAAATCTATATTTTTGATTTTGGATTCTTGTGCGTGTGTTATCTTCATAGCTATGGGATTGTAGAACAAAATTATAGATTAATTTTTTAAAATCACATCTTTTTAAACGATCAATACTCATTTTTTTATCTTTAGAGAATCAAAAGAGAAAAAATCATAACTGCCGACGGAAGTCCTACTTTATATATGGAAGCATGGGACGAATACTACCATTCCATGCACGGAGCCTTGAACGAAGCAATCCATGTTTATATAGAATCGGGACTTGCTTTTTGGAAAGCCGAGCATGGGATAAAAAAAAATCCATGTACGGTTTTCGAAATGGGTTTCGGTACAGGACTCAATGCACTCCTTACATTGGAGTATGCTGCTGCCAATGATTTCACTATACTATATGAAACTCTGGAGCCTTTTCCTCTGGCCTTACAAGAGGTTCAAGAATTGAATTTTGATTCATTGCCAACACTACAGAATTCAAAGGAATCTTTGAGGAAACTACATTTAGCTCCTTGGGAGTCTTCAGTTCAGATTTCATCTACCTTCAGCCTGATAAAGCATAAAATTTTACTTGAAAAGTTCATGCCTCAAAGGCAATATGATGTAATTTATTACGATGCTTTTGGTTTTCGAGTTCAACCCGAAATGTGGAGTGAGGAGATCTTACGGCCTCTTGTAAATGCCATGAGTCCTAATGGGGTTTTGGTTACCTATTCTGCCAAGGGGAGTGTTCGTCGAGCTCTAGAAGTACTAGGCTTGGATGTGTTTAGAATTGAAGGCCCTCCAGGAAAACGGGAAATGTTACGTGCAATACGCTTCTAATTGTAGTATTTTTGCCAAAAAAAAGATGAGAATTTTAATTAGTGGTGCTACAGGTTTAGTTGGTAAAGTGCTCATTAAGATAGCATTACTTGATGGACATGAGGTTCATTTTCTGACGCGTAGTAAAGCTAAAATAGGCTTTCATAAAGGAGTCAAAGGTTTTTATTGGAATCCCAATGAACATAAAATTGATGTGGCCTGTTTTGACGGAGTTGATTGTATAATTCACTTAGCTGGAGCCACAGTTTCAAAACCTTGGACAAAGAAATACAAAACGGAGATTTTGAATAGCCGCCTAGATACTACACAACTTTTGGTCGATAGCTTAAAGAATACAAAACATAAAATCAAATCGATTGTCTCTGCATCTGCCATAGGTGTATATCCTTCTTCTTTGGATAAAATTCATGAGGAGCAAGACCCAGTAGCGCCAAATTCTTTTATGGAGCAAGTTGTGGTCGATTGGGAGGGTGCTGTGGATCAGTTTTCAGATTTAAACATCAAGGTTTCTAAACTTAGAATAGGGTTGGTTTTAGCTCAAGGCGGTGGTGTATTGGCAACTCTAAAAATTCCTACCCAATTTGGATTAGGAGCAGCTTTTGGTTCTGGAAATCAATGGCAATCATGGATTCATGTCTCGGACTTATCTAAACTTTTTTTAGTAGCTGCAAGCCAACAATGGGAGGGAGTTTACAATGCAGTGGCACCAGAAGTGGTTACGCAAACAGAATTTATAAAGCAATTGGCTAAGGGATTGAAAAGACCCTTTTTTATGCCGCCTTTGCCTCGTTTTTTGATTCGAATGATGGTGGGCGAAATGAGTACTTTGGTTCTGAATAGCCAAAATGTGAGCTCACAAAAAGTTGCAGCTACTACTTTTGATTATGCATTTCCGACCCTTGAAAAGGCACTATCAGATTTGTTGTAATTTTTTGAGGTGACATTTTGACAATTTCCATGAATTGGCAGTACTTTTGCACTTGAATTGAAAAATAAATTAATGAGTACATCAGAAGAACCTAAAAGTACAACCAAAAAAGCAGCATCTAAAAAAACTGCTTCTAAGAAAGGACCTTCCAAAGAAGCCAAAGAGCTTATTGCTGTTAAAGAATCTTTAAAGCAAGAGCAAGATAAATATTTACGCCTGTTTGCTGAGTTTGAAAATTTTAAGAAACGAACTTCAAAAGAACGTATTGAGCTTTTTAAGACAGCTGGTCAAGATGTTATTGTAAGTCTTCTGCCAGTTTTAGACGATTTTGAACGTGCGATAAAAGAAGCTGACAAATCTGAAAATGCTCCCGAATTCGAAGGATTCAAACTCATAAGCAATAAATTTAGTGAAGGTCTCAAGTCAAAGGGCTTAGATTTAGTAGCAGTAGAACCTGGTGATGCTTTTGATTCAGAAGTTCATGAGGCGATTACACTAATTCCTGCTGGAGACGATCAACAAGGAAAAGTTATTGACGTTGTTGAGAAAGGCTATAAACTTGGTGATAAAATTCTCCGATACCCAAAGGTGGTTGTTGGACAATAAATTAGTTGTCACGCAAGTGATCTAAAAGATACAATATGAAACAAGATTATTATGATATTTTAGGAGTCTCCAAAGGAGCATCAGCTTCTGAGATTAAAAAAGCATATCGTAAAAAAGCTATAGAGTTTCATCCGGATAAAAACCCCGGTGATTCCAATGCTGAATCAAAATTCAAAGATGCTGCCGAGGCATACGAGATTCTGGGTGACAATGACAAGAAAGCTAAATACGACCAATACGGACACAGCGCATTTGATGGAAGTCAAGGTTTTGGCGGTGGTGGAATGAACATGGACGATATCTTCAGCCAATTTGGTGATATTTTCGGTGGTGGAGGTTTCGGTGGTGGCTTTGGCGGGGGCGGAGGTCAACGGAGGGTAAAAGGAAGCAACCTTAGAATCCGTGTCAAATTAACACTAGAAGAAATTGCTACGGGCATAGAAAAGAAAGTAAAAGTAAAACGTAAAGTCCAAGCTAAAGATGTTTCTTATACCACCTGTGGGGACTGTAAAGGCTCCGGTCAGACCTTACGGATAACCAATACGATTTTGGGTCGTATGCAAACAGCTGCAACCTGTCCTTCTTGTTCAGGCTCGGGTCAGACAATATCAAACAGACCCAAAGGCAGTGATGCCCAAGGAATGATTCAAGAGGAAGAAACGGTGTCTATTCAAATTCCAGCAGGGGTAGAAGATGGGATGCAATTAAAGGTTTCTGGAAAAGGAAATGCAGCTCCAGGAAATGGGGTTTCTGGGGATTTAATTGTTTTGATAGAAGAGCATGTTCACGAGCGTTTTATGCGTGAAGGAAACCACATTCATTACGATTTATATATATCAATATCAGAAGCAGCTTTGGGAGTTTCAAAGGAATTTGATCTCCTGGAAGGGAAGGTTAGAATCAAATTAGAATCCGGAATACAATCAGGAAAAACCCTCCGTTTACGTGGAAAAGGATTACCTGATGTTAATCGTTATGGTCAAGGAGATTTATTAGTTCATGTTAATGTATGGACTCCAAAAACCTTAAATCGAGAGCAAAAGCAATTTTTCCAAAAAATGATGGAGGATGAAAATTTCATCCCGAAACCTGAAAAATCAGACAAATCTTTCTTTGAAAAAGTAAAAGATATGTTTGCCTAACATACAGGAACAACATAATCGTGTGTTTGGGCTTATGAACCTTTTTAGGTTTGTATCTGTTTCACACAATTTTTCCCATCCTTTTTTAAGGGTGGGTTTTGTTTTTAGCCCTATTTTTTGTTTTATATTTGAGTATATTATTCTTTATTCATGAAGCAATTTTTTGATTTTTTAAATTATAATTTCAATGTTGGTTCTTCGGTTTCTTTTTCTGTGAAGTCGATACTCATCATCCTAATTGTTTTTGTTTTTACGCGGTATTCTTTAAAACTGATTAGACGTTTGGTATATCGAACGCTGAACAAACAAGCGCAGTTTACTTTTCAAAGCATTTTTTCTTTTTTTAATTACTTCGTTTATCTGATTGTAATACTAATCACGTTTGACAATATCGGTGTAAATGTTACTGCTATTTTTGCGGCTTCTGCGGCCTTATTAGTTGGTGTTGGTCTCGCATTGCAAACCTTCATTCAAGACATCATTTCTGGGGTGTTCATCATTGCCGATCAGACCGTTCATGTGGGCGATATAATTCAATTGGATGGTCAAGTTGGGAAAATAGAAAACATCACGCTACGAACTACGAGAGCTGTAACTATTGACAATAAAGTATTGATCATTCCCAATCATAAATTCTTAACATCCATTCTGTATAATTGGACAGAGAACGGAACATTGACCAGAGAATACGTTAGTATCGGTGTGGCTTACGGGACGGATTTAAAGCTCGTAAAAAAGTTATTGATTGATCTGACTAAAGAGTTTCCCGAAATTCTGCAAGATCCCAAACCCGATGTCCTCTTTAATGATTTTGGAGACAATGCTTTGGACCTTAAACTTTCATTTACACTCAACAATAGTTTTTCGGCGGGTTTGATTAAAAGTAATGTGCGCTATAAAATTTATGAAATTTTTAATACCCATGCCATCGATATACCCTTCCCACAAAGAACCGTATGGCTTAACCAAGTAGAACCCCAAACAGATGACTAAAATCTTGATTATAGAAGACGAAGAACCCATTCGTCGTGTATTGGTAAAAATTTTAACCGAAGAGAATAGCGCCTTTGTTTTGTCGGAGGCTGAAGATGGTAAACAAGGAATTAAGCTCATAAATGATGAAGAGTTTGATCTTATTTTATGCGACATTAAGATGCCAAAGATGGATGGCCTTGAAGTTTTAGAACAAGCAAAAAAATCAGGAATATCCACTCCTTTCATCATGCTGACTGGGCATGGAAATGTTGAGACGGCTGTACATGCTATGAAAATAGGCGCCTATGATTTCATTCCTAAGCCACCCGATTTGAATCGACTTTTAATATCCGTTCGAAATGCAATTGCAAGCAAGCACTTGATCAAAGAAAATGTGCGTTTGAAAAAGAAGATTGCAAAAAAATACGATATTATTGGAGGGACTAGATCAATAAAAAAAGTACTTGACTTAATCGATAAGGTTGCGCCAACACAAGCCCGAATTTTAATTACCGGCCCCAATGGAACTGGAAAAGAACTTGTCGCTCATCAGATTCATCAAAAAAGCGATAGACAGCAGTTTCCTCTGATTGAAGTGAATTGTGCTGCCATTCCCTCAGAATTAATAGAAAGTGAATTGTTTGGTCACCTCAAGGGCGCTTTTACATCAGCAATCAAAGATAGAAAGGGTAAGTTTGAAGCGGCTTCACAAGGGACTTTATTCTTAGACGAAATTGGAGATTTAAGCCTCAGTGCTCAAGCAAAAGTATTGCGCGCTTTGCAGGAAAATAAAGTGCAACGCGTAGGTAGCGATAAAGATATTTCTGTGGATGTTCGCATTTTAGCAGCAACAAATAAAGACTTGAAAAAAGAGATTGAGAAAGGCCGTTTTAGGGAAGATTTGTATCATCGACTTGCTGTTATTTTAATTGAAGTTCCTTCGTTAGCCGACCGTACCGATGACATACCTTTGCTTGCGGAACACTTCATTTCTGAAATAGCTCAAAAAGATGGAATGCCCGTTAAAAAAATAGAGTCAGCTGCTATGAATTTACTAAAACAATACCCTTGGTCGGGTAATGTTAGAGAACTACGAAATGTAATTGAACGCCTGATGATTTTAGGGGATGACCCAATAACGAAAAAAAATATTGTGCAGTTTGCACCTAAATAATATCGTATGAAAAAAATAAGTTTTTTAGTATTGCTCGCTTGTGGAATGCTTCATGCGCAGCAAGATATCAAAGTCGAAGAACAGATTAGATCAATTTACTCAACCGCTCTTTTGAATGGACAGAGCTACCCTTGGTTGGAACATTTATCCAATCAAATTGGAGGAAGATTATCGGGATCACTGAATGCAGAACGTGCGGTTGAATGGGGGAAAGAAGAATTAGATGCCCTTGGCTTAGACCGTGTTTGGTTGCAACCCGTCATGGTACCGAAGTGGATCAGAGGAACATTTGAATATGCGCATATTGAAACCAGCCCAGGAAATACGATCAATGTTCCAATATGTGCTTTGGGAGGTTCTGTTGCTACACCCCTAGCTGGAATCCGAGCGGAGGTTGTTGAAGTGCAGGATTTTGAAGCGCTGAAAAAATTAGGCAGAAAAGAAGTTGAAGGCAAAATCATTTTTTTTAACAGACCAATGCAAGCAGATCTTATAAATACATTCAATGCTTATTCAGGTTGTGTGGATCAACGTTATTCGGGTGCAGAAGAAGCTGCTCGTCTGGGAGCAGTTGCTGTTATTGTTCGTTCGGTCAATTTAAGACTAGATGATTTTCCACATACTGGATCTATGAGCTACGGCAAGCTGGCGCTTCGCAAAAGAATTCCTGCCTCCGCCATAAGCACCAATGGAGCTGAATTATTAAGCTCCATGTTGGCTTTAAACCCAAAACTTAGTTTTTATTTAAAGCAAAATTGTAAAAACTTACCCGACGTTCAATCCTATAATGTTATTGGTGAAATAACCGGTTCCGAAAAACCAGATGAAATTATGGTTGTTGGAGGGCATCTAGACTCTTGGGATCTCGGTGATGGTGCTCATGACGATGGTGCAGGAGTTGTTCAATCTATGGAAGTATTGCGCTTGTTTAAAACAATTGGATACCAACCCAAACGTACCCTTCGTGTAGTTCTCTTTATGAATGAGGAAAATGGGATGCGCGGAGCAACAGAATATGCTGCGATAGCTGAGGCTAATAAAGAGAATCATGTTTTTGCTTTAGAATCGGATGCTGGTGGTTTTACACCCAGAGGTTTTTCTATTGATAGTGCACCCGAAAAACTGGCTGTTATTCAGAGTTGGGAACCTTATTTCGAGCCTTATCTGATTCATATGTTTGTCAAAGGTGGGAGTGGTGCAGATGTAGGTCATTTAAAAACAGATGCCAACGTCCTTGCTGGCCTTCGTCCAGATTCTCAGCGTTATTTCGATTACCACCACGCTGCAAATGATACCTTTGATGCTATTAATAAAAGAGAATTAGAATTGGGTGCTGCTACTATGGCCTCTCTTGTTTATCTGATAGACTATTTTAGTCTTTAACTTACAACCGATTGAAATTATATACACAAGAGTTTAGAAAGAACCTCAGTTTAGCTTTTCCGGTAATATTAGGCCTATTAGGCCACACCGTTGTACAATTGATTGATAACATAATGGTTGGTCAGCTCGGGACTGCAGAATTAGCCTCAGTTTCCTTAGGTAACAGTTTTGTTTTCATTGCCATGTCTCTTGGGATTGGATTTTCAACTGCCCTTACTCCCTTAGTTGCCCAAGCAGACGGGCGATCCGATATTAAACGCGTTGGAGAATTGTTTATACACGGCTTGTTTCTGTGTGTGTTTTTGGGTATACTTTTGTTTTTGGGAGTGTACAGTTTACGAAACCAAATGTTTCATATGGGGCAACCTCAGGAGGTAGTTTTTTTAGCTTTTCCTTACTTAAATTGGGTTGCTGGATCTCTTATTCCTCTAGTTGTATTTCAGGCCTTTAGACAGTTTTCCGATGGGCTTTCCTTAACGCGTCCTGCAATGTATGCTACCTTATTTGGAAATGGAATTAATGTGATTTTGAACTATCTGTTAATCTTTGGTCATTTTGGTTTTCCAAAATTAGGAGTTGAAGGAGCTGCAATCGGAACCTTTATTTCACGTTTGATGATGTTGCTCTACATTATGCTTTATGTTCGATATCATAAACAATTTCAGAAGTATGAACTATCTCTGAACTTTGCTCAGATCAAACTCTTTCTCGTCCAAAAAATATTTAAACTTGGGCTGCCTTCAGCACTGCAAATGTTTTTTGAAGTAGCCTTCTTTGTAGTTGCTGTTTGGATATCCGGCATACTGGGAACGAATTCTCAGGCTGCAAATCAAATCGCATTGAACCTTACCTCCATGACTTTTATGGTAGCCATGGGACTTAGTGCTACGGCAATGATTCGTGTAGGAAATCAGTTTGGTAAGAAAGATTACAAAGAATTGAAGCGCATCGCTTTTTCAATTTTCTTTTTAATTTTCATTATCGATGTGTTCTTTTGCGCATTCTATCTAATTTTTAGTAATGATTTGCCATGGATTTATCTTGAGAATAAAGGTGCGATGACTTCGTCCGACACCTTAGAAGTAATTGCTATTGCTGCTTCTTTACTCGTTGTTTCTGGCTTTTTTCAAATCACAGATGGTCTTCAAGTAGTTGTTTTAGGGGCTTTGCGTGGATTGCAAGATGTCAATATTCCAACGACCTTTATTTTTATTTCATACTGGATCATTGGCTTTCCAGTTTCTTATTATCTAGCCTTTTACACCCCCTTAAAAGCAACTGGAATCTGGATTGGTTTGCTAACAGGTCTTTCTTGTTCAGCAGTTTTACTATTTTTACGTTTTCAATACCAAACGAATAAGCTCATTTTAACTAAATAATGCACTATGGAAGTACCGAAATTTTTAATTGCTGACAATTCAACCTTACAAGACGAAATTTTTGTATTGCATACGGAATATCCCCGTTTTCTTTTAAATGTTTCTAATGATGAGATTTTATGGTTAGAAGAATTTGGTAAAGAAGACCAAGATGAGCTTGAGAAAATTACGGAAGAATTGATTGAAGAAGCACTGGCTTTCTTTGATACTGAAATTAAATCTTTAGAGTAATGTTGGAGCAACTTTTAGATTGGGATGTTACCTTATTTCTCTACCTAAATGGATTAGGAACATCGTTTTTTGATCCTTTTTGGATGTTTGTGACCCATAAGGCTACTAACTTTGCTGTCTATTTGGTTTTATTGTTTTGGTTTTATCGCTTTAAAGGTTCGAAACAAACTCTATTTTTACTTTTAAGTGTCGGAGCGTTAATCCTAGTTACAGACCAAGTCACCAATCTTTTTAAATATGGTTTCGAACGCTTACGCCCTTGTCATGACCTAGAGGTTCAAAATGTAATGCGTCTCGTCAAAAGCAGTTGTGGAGGTTTGTACAGTTACTTTTCCGGTCACGCTTCCAATTCATTTGCTTTAGCCACCTATTTTTCTATTCTTTTTTTTAAACGTTTTCCAAAATTGAAAATTATACTCTTTCTTATTGCAGCTTGCATTGCCTATAGCCGAGTTTATATCGGTGTCCATTTCCCATTAGATATTGTATCAGGAGCTCTTTTTGGAACTCTTTGGGCGCTGTGTTTTTATTGGATTAGCTCACGTGTATTTGACCGCCTTTTTTCAGATGCTGCTCTAGAATTTTGAAAAAACATATTACGTTTTTTGGGTATACCTTTTATCCGGTCTTACAATGGTGTTTGGAAAGTGAGGGAGGTTAGGCGCATTGGAAAACTTTTGTGCTTCAAAGCATATTCCGTTTAGTTCTTTTGGATTAAAAACTACCAAGCCGGGCTGATCCTTAATTAAATCCATTTGAATTTTTGTGCTATTTGCTTTTAAACGCATACTGCTTGTTTCTTTCTCTCGAAGTACAAAACAGTCGTCGTAACGTGATGTCCCAATTGAACGTGACTTATTCCGATCAAAGTCACTTCTCTTTACCTTATTGATTCTACCCGTCGGAACTAAATTGCTGTCCAACTCAAGGACTTCATCCGACTGAATCATCAATTCATGATCGCCTAAATTTGGAGCACCACTTAAATTAAAATAACTGTGGTTCGTGATGTTGATAGGAGTTGGTTTCGTTGTTTTTGCTTTGTATTCTATCAGGAGTGTATTTTCACGTAAACTATATTGAAGCAACACACTTACATCTCCAGGATGACCACAATCTTGTTCTAAACATTCGTGTTCTAAAACAACATGCGGAACAATTCCATGGTACAAATCATATATTTTCCAAACAGCTTTGTCCCATCCATGTTTTCCTCCATGAAGCTGAATGGCTGGCTTTTTTTTGTGGGTATATCGATCTTGATAAATTGTATATTCCGAAGTTAGTCTTCCTGCATAACTTCCTATACACGCTCCCATGTGCCAGGGATTATCTAAATATTCGTGTGTATTTTTTTTACCGAGAACGACATTCGTGCCTTTGTACCATAACTCTTTAATTATTCCTCCATAGGGAAGTATTACTACTTTAAGGTCACGATTCGTAAGGGTAATTTCTTTCAAGGATTAGTGCTTTTCCTTTTTTAATAATTCAGGATAGGATTTTTGAAACCTTCTTAGACGCGGAATCGAAACTTGCTGGACGTAGGGATTATTTGGATTTAATCGTTCGTAATTTTGATGGTAGTCTTCCGCATAATAGAATTTTTCTAAGGGCTTTACTTCCGTTACAATTTCATTCGAAAAGACTTCTTTCTCTTCCAATAAAGCAATGTAGTTCTGAATAATCTCACGTTCATTTGCATCGGTGTAAAAGGCTACTGAACGGTATTGCGAACCGCGATCTGGTCCCTGTCTGTTGGGTGTAGTTGGATCATGAGAGCCAAAGAAAACTTGCACCAATGTTCCAAAAGAAACAACTTTTGGGTCATATAAAACTTCTACAACTTCTGCATGACCGGTTCTTCCTGTTCCAATTTGATTGTAATTAGGATTCTTTGTTTCTCCTCCTGAATAACCAGAGTATGCTTCATGAACACCAGCTACGCTCTCATAAATTGCTTCAACACACCAAAAGCATCCACTTGCAAAATAGGCTTTTTTCAACCCTTTTTGTGTTGTTTGTGGCGGTGACCAAAGGGATTCATCGTGATCAATAGGATTGGAATTACTGGATATACAGGTTTGGAAAATCAGGAAACTAATGAGGGTAAATATACTTTTCATAAACTCTTTTATAAATTATTACTTACTTTTATTACTGGCTTTTGCCAGGGGATTAAAAGCAATACAAAGATCGATCCAAAATTCTAAATCTTGATCCAAATCATAACCGTTTGGTTCAACAAAGATATACCCTTTCATTGGACGACCCGTAAAATTCATTGGTAGGCATCCTTTTCGAGAGGAAACTTTTTCCGCCATTTCTTATCCAATGCGGACCATTAGTAAATCCACAGCCCTTTTTTTACTGAAATGAATACCACAGCACATTTTATCATCTAACATAAAACAGAGGCCACACATCATTTTTTTCTCGATTACAGTACACCTTTGATCGCCAAAAATCTGTCGTATTCGCTCTGCTAAGTATGCGTCGTATGCCATTTCTTACTGGTTCGAGGGTGCGTTATTTAGAAATTCTTGTGGGTCTCGGTTCAAAATCACCTGCACAATTTGGGCATCCGTTGTTTAATACGGTTTCCACACAATCTTTGCAATAGGTGCATTCATAGGAACAAATCATAGCTTCGGTACTGTCTTGTTTTAATACTTTGTGGCAGTGTTCGCAATTTTCTTTTATCAACAACATAGGCTTTTTTATTTATAAGGTTTACTCCAATAGAATGACAGGGGAGTTAGTAATACTGCTGGCCCTAACCAGATAACAAGCGAAGGAATTTCAAAAGGGTAGTTTTGAGCGTTAACAACAATAAAAGCAGTTAATGAGGCAGTATAACCGCCCATCATTCTTCCAATATGAACCAGCATCCAATATTTTTTCTTTTTATAGCGTCCGGTATAATTTTTAAAATCATTTATTACATTGTTCAAACCAATCAGTCCAAAGACAACTAAAACGATTCCAAAATTATTGGAATTATAAATTAGATAGGATCCCCAAAGCACAAAACAAATCCCGCTCAGGAGCATCCCCAAGCTCAGAAACCAATCAATAAAAATAGGTTTTTGCCCTTTGCCTAAGAAACGCAAACGCATATAGCGATCCCCAGTTCCAACCAAGTAGATTGTAAAAATCCCAACAATGAGCTGGAAGTTGTTTGGATTAAGAATGGCAAGTAGTATTGAAGAAATACCCGTGCTTACCATAAAGAAAACAAACAAGCGACCAATTTGCCGATGTCGTTTCCCTCCTTTTTTCTGGAGAATATTGATGGTCCCCGTCAAGAGACCCAACGATCCGGAAATGATATGAATGATGAGTATTATTTGATAGAGAAGTTCCATAGGGGTAGGTTAATTTATAGGTTAGGTGATTAAGGGTGAATTTTAATATTATGAAACTACAAGAAAATCAATACATAGTGGATGAAGTTACTTTGAGAATAAAGAGGGGTAACTTATTTGTTAGTATAAGAAAGCCACTGCTGCACAAATGCCTTCCAACTGTAATTTTTTTTTGCTTTTTTCAAATTAGCTTTTACCTGGGTCTGGGCCTTAGTCGATAAAAGTTCATCAATGGCTAATGCTATACTTACCGCATTCTTTTCGCATATTCTTCCCGTTTCATCCGCTCGTATGGGTGCACTGAGTCCAGCTAAATCTGTTACTACTAGGGGAACTTCGTAATGATAGGCTATGGGAGTAACACCACTCTGAGTAGCAGTTTTATAGGGTTGAGCGACAATGTCGGCAGCGCAGAAATAATCTCGAGCAACCTCAAAAGAAACAAATTCATTTACTATGCAAATTCGTTTGTCAAGACCAAGGGCTTGTATTTGTTTTCTATAGGTTTCAGTTTTATCATAAAACTCCCCTACGATCATTAATTCAGTAGTGGTGTTCAATAAAGAATCTTGGGCAAATGCATCAATTAAAAGATCCAAGCCTTTGTATTGTCGAACCAAGCCAAAAAAAAGTACCAGCGGCTTTTCACCAGAAAGCCCTAGTTTTTTCCGCGCTACAGCTTTTGATGTTGCTGGAGGTAAATCGTCGTTTATGGGATGAAAACCTTTGTTTACTGGAAGGTTTACATCGGCAATTATTTCCAGGTATACAGCTTCAGATAAGGTTGTTATTTGATTGACTTTACTCGAAAAATAGTGGTTCAAGCTTCGGTCCCAGGGTTTGGGTTCATGCGCCTTCCAATTATCGATTAGGGCTATTGAGTTAATTTCAGGTTTTAGCTTCTTTGCGATAGTTCCCCATGCGAAAGCCAATAGGGGAGTCCAATACCGAAAAACTACTCTTTTGGGTTTTAATGCATTGATCTCCTCAGCAATTGCCGCCCAACCGAAGGGATTGTACGCATGTATTTTTCGATGAATAGGAAATTGAAACGATTGCTCATTAGCATCAAATTGGGATGTTCCTGGGAATAAAACGTTAGGATATAAGGCGGTAAAAGTCCAAATTTCCACCTTGATATTTTGATTGACTAGTGCTGCTGCAAATGCGTGATTCGTGTCTGCAATACCACCACGGAATGGGTAGGCAGGACCTAGGATCAAACAATCGATCGCCATATAACTAGGTGCTTTGTGTGTGAGGTGGTACTGCGGCCATATTCCAATAGTTAAAGAATAAACTAAACGCAAAGTAAATGGTTAACCCCATTTGTAAGTTAAAAAGTTCAGTAAAGAGGGGTTGTGCATTGGGAATCCAAAGAAGTAATAATCCGATACACCCGCTGAATATTTGAAATTTTATTGCCCAAGAATGTAGATCCATTAGAGAAGTGAAACCAAAAATACTGGTGAAAATGATAAAACCAAAAATCAACCGAAATTGTACACTGAGTTCTGCAAAATTAGCGAGAAAGTAAAGTATCATGATGTTGATAGCAGTAAAATGAAATACCCCTATGGCTTTTTGAATAAAAGTGTATTGGGGATTATACTTTTCCATATTATGCACATCTTCTATTATCGATCGAGGAAATCGTTCTGCAACATCCTTTGGTCTCCAACCTGTAGGCATAAACCAGATTCTCAGTTTATCTACCCAACGTTTTGCATACCAAGCATCACAGAGAATCGCCCAAAAATGCTGAAAATTAATCAAAATTGGATTCCAACTTTGAACAGGTTTTAACACCCCGTATACGGGGGCTTCCTCATCAAGTTCTTCTTGGAAGGTTCCGAACATTCGATCCCACACACAAAAGATTGCGGATAGATTTTTATCAATATAAATCGGGTTTATCGCGTGATGTACACGATGTTGTGACGGGGTTACTAAAATGTATTCAAGCCATCCTAATTTTCCAATATGTCGGGTATGATACCAAAACTGTCCAAATAAATGCAATGGAGCTAGGACACTGATAATTTCCGCTGGAACACCTAAAATTGCTGCTGGGATTAAGAATAAAGCACCATAACCAAGTAAGCCTGAAATACTTTGTCTGAGGGCACAAGCTAGATTAAATTCTTCGCTGCTGTGATGGATGACGTGTATGTTCCAAAATACATTGATCTTGTGATTCAGACGATGGTTCCAATAACTTGCAAAATCTATACAAATGAAAGCAATCAGGTAAAGGCTTAGAGAACTTTCCAGTTCAATTACAGCCAAGTAGTCGAGAATAAAAGGATACGATATAACAATTAATACCAAGCCTAAAGCATCTTTTAGTGTATTGGTCATTCCCGAACTTAGGCTCGCGAGCGTATCCATAAAAGTATAGGTTTGCTTATTTGTAAAATGACCGTAGGCTATTTCTATGATGATTAGAATAAGAAAACTTGGAATTGCCCATAAAAGTACCGCTGCATATTGTTCCATAAATAGAATTTACACTTTAAAAGTACAAATTAATTCTTTCCTACCAACACCCATTGACCACTAGAAATGAGCGGCTCAGCTTGTTTGTATTTCAATTCCTTACTTTCTCCGTTTTGAATATTCTTTATTGTAACACGATCATTACGTCCAATTTTGGGTAAGTCACGAACAATTGTTTCGATGGTTGGTCTGGACTTTTGGCCGGCACCTGCTCCTATAGAACGGCTTTTAGCAGCTAATTCTTCCGTGTTTAAAACATCATCCTTGCTGGTTTTTAGTTTTTCTCTTCGACTGGGTCTTTTGGCTTCCTGAATTCCTGAATTACTATTGGTGGGAATAGAGCCTTTTAGTAAAAAGGAAAGCACTTCTTTATTCAAGCGTCCCATCATTCCGCTGAACAATTCAAAGGCCTCAAACTTATAGATTAGTAAAGGGTCTTTTTGTTCGTGAACTGCAAGCTGAACAGATTGCTTGAGTTCATCCATTTTACGTAAATGATTTTTCCAAGTTTCATCGATCAAAGCCAAGGTAATATTACGCTCAAAATCTTCAATCAGGTTTTTACCTTTGGTGTTGTAGGCGGTTTCTAGGTGGGTTACAACGTTCAATGTTTTGGTACCATCAGTAAAAGGAACTACGATTTTCTCGTATTTATTATTTGGATTTTCAAATACCTGCTTAATTACAGGAAAGGTAAGTGTAGCGTTAATCTCCGTTTTTTGTTGGTAGTACTGATGAACAGTTTCGTATAATTTATCCGTTAACTCTCTTTCGGTCATTGAATAAAATTCATCCTCTAAGACGGGAGCTGTTATCGAAAAGTTACTGATAATTTCAAATTCAAAGTTTTTGAAATCATCGGTTTGTTTGTTGTTGATCGCAATCTCTTCACATACTTCAAAGAGCATATTGGCGATATCAACTTTTAGGCGATCTCCACGGAGGGCGTGTTTTCGACGTTTGTAAATAACCTCGCGTTGGGCATTCATCACATCATCGTATTCCAAGAGACGTTTACGAATCCCAAAGTTGTTTTCTTCAACTTTCTTTTGAGCTCGCTCAATAGATTTTGTCATCATAGAATGCTGAATAACTTCACCTTCTTCAAGACCCATTCGATCCATTACTTTGGCTACACGATCGGATCCAAATAGACGCATAAGGTTATCCTCAAGTGAAACAAAGAATTGAGAACTTCCCGGATCTCCTTGTCTTCCCGAACGTCCGCGTAGCTGTCTGTCTACACGTCTAGAATCGTGTCGCTCAGTACCTACAATTGCAAGTCCACCCGACGCTTTCACTTCGTCAGACAGTTTGATATCCGTTCCACGACCTGCCATATTGGTTGCAATAGTTACAATTCCTGGGTTTCCAGCTTCTGCAACAATATCGGCTTCTTTCTTGTGTAGCTTGGCATTAAGTACATTGTGTTTTACCTTTCTTAGGTGTAACATTTTACTCAGTAATTCGGAAATTTCCACCGATGTAGTCCCGATTAAAACAGGCCTCCCAGCTTCTGAAAGCTTGGTTACTTCTTCAATTACTGCGTTGTATTTTTCTCTTTTGGTTTTATAAATAAGATCGTCTTCATCCTTCCGAGCAATGGGTCTGTTGGTTGGAATTTCTACTACATCGAGTTTGTAGATTTCCCAGAATTCACCTGCTTCAGTTACAGCTGTCCCAGTCATTCCAGAAAGCTTGTGGTACATTCTGAAATAGTTTTGAAGGGTTACCGTTGCAAAAGTCTGCGTGGCTGCTTCAATCTTAACATCTTCTTTTGCTTCAATGGCTTGGTGCAATCCATCGGAATAACGTCTCCCATCCATGATACGCCCGGTTTGCTCATCGACAATCATAACCTTGTTATCCATGACAACATACTCCGTGTCTTTTTCAAAAAGAGTATAGGCCTTAAACAGCTGTGTCATTGTATGAATACGTTCACTTTTAATTCCAAAATCTTTAAAAAGCACTTCTTTTTTAGCAGCTTCTTCTTCAGAACTTAATCCAGATTTTTCGATTTTGGCTATTTCCATTCCGATGTCTGGAAGAATAAAAAAGTTTTCTTCTTGTACACTTTCAGAAAGATATTCAACCCCTTTTTCTGTAAGGTCAACCTGATTGTTTTTTTCGTCAATAACAAAATAGAGATCAGCATCAATGATGTGCATTTCTCTATTGTTGTCTTGCATATAGGTGTTTTCTGTTTTTTGAAGTAATTGTTTAATTCCTTCTTCACTCAGAAACTTAATTAAGGCTTTATTTTTGGGTAAACCCCTGTATGCTCTTAGTAAAAGTATGGCACCTTCTGTAGTGTCTCCTGCTGCAATTTTCTTTTTAGCTTCAACTAAAACGGTGGCGAGCAATGTTTTTTGTTTTGAAAATAAATCTGCAACCTTAGGACGTAATTGATCAAACTCATGGCGATCTCCCTGTGGTACTGGCCCCGAAATGATCAGCGGAGTTCGAGCATCATCTACTAAAACGGAATCTACTTCATCTACGATGGCATAATGATGCTTTCGTTGGACTAAATCTTCGGGTGTGTGCGACATATTATCGCGTAGGTAGTCAAATCCAAATTCATTGTTGGTTCCATAAGTAATGTCTGCGAGGTAAGCAGCTCTTCTCTCGGCACTGTTTGATGGGTGATAATCGATACAATCAATCGTCATTCCATGAAACTCAAATAAAGGCGCCATCCATGCACTATCTCGTTTGGCTAAGTAATCGTTTACAGTTACCAGATGTACTCCTTTTCCAACCAAAGCATTTAAGTAAACAGGAAGTGTTGCGACTAAAGTTTTTCCTTCTCCAGTTTGCATTTCTGCAATTTTACCTTGATGTAATGTGATTCCTCCAATGAGCTGAACGTCGTAGTGAATCATATCCCAAGTGATGGGTTTTCCAGCCGCATCCCAGCTATTTTCCCAGATGGCTTCATCACCTTCAAGAACGACATAGCCTTTGTCCTGTGCAAATTCACGGTCACGAGGGGAGGCTTTTACGCGTAAGTGGGTGTTGTGAACAAAACGTCTTGCGGTTTCTTTTACAACTGCAAATGCTTCTGGAAGAATTTCATCCAAACAAGTTTCGGTTACGACCAATGCTTCAGCTTCTAAAACGTCAATTTTATTATAAATTTCTTCCCGTTGGTCAATATCGGTTAGCCCTTGGAGTTGTGTATTCAATTCACTGATTTCTTGGTCAATCGATTTGCGTTTCTCAATAATTTTAGCTTTAAAATCAGCTGTTTTATCACGCAATTCATCATTCGAAAGGCCTTCGAATTCAAGTTGCTGTTTGTTGATTTGATCCACTATGTGTTGGATCGCACGGATATCTTTTTTCGACTTATCGCCGACAAAGGTTTTTAATATTGTATTTAAAATACTCATAGGGACTCTTAATTAAGCACTCAAATTTAAGTAAAAAAAAAGCCTCCGAGGAGACTTTATGTGGATAGTTGTTTAGTATTCGTCTTCATTCCAAAGATAATCCTCATCTGAAGGGAAATCAGGCCAAATCTCCTCAATGGATTCATATACATCTCCTTCATCTTCCATAGATTGTAAATTTTCTACAACTTCTAATGGGGCTCCAGTTCGAATTGAAAAGTCAATTAATTCGTCTTTTGATGCTGGCCAAGGGGCATCACTGAGGTAGGAAGCTAGTTCTAATGTCCAATACATGAATTTATTTTTTGCAAAAATAAATTTTTATACCATACCGACAAGCAAAATCTATTTTTTTTGTCTTGGAGTCCACTTTATTTCTTCAATTTCAGAATCAAAAGCAAATTTTCGAGCTAATGTGAACAAGTAATCCGAGAGACGGTTGATGTAAAAAATAATGATGGGATTGGTTTCTGTTAAGGTATTCAGTTCCGTGATGAAGCGTTCCGCTCTTCTACAAACACATCGTGCTAAATGGGCATTAGAAACATTGATATGTCCACCGGGAATCACAAAATTCTTTAAGGGGGGCAATTCTTCAGTCATGCGATCAATCCAGTTTTCGAGCAATGATACTGCATCTTCACTAATTGTATCGATTCCAGTCGCAGACGAATCTACATCGTCATTGGCCAATTCAGACCCAATATACATGAGATCGTGTTGGATTTTGATCATTTCTTCCGCTTGCTCGGGATGGATTTGTTGACTTCGGATATGTCCAATCCAACTATTCAACTCGTCAACAGTGCCATATGCCTTGATGCGCAGATGGTGTTTGGGTACTCGCTGTCCCGAAAACAATCCTGTTGTGCCGCTGTCTCCCGTTTTTGTATATACCTTAATTTTCTTCATTGGTCTTTTCCTTTTTTCTTAAATCATAACGTCTGCGATAACTCATCTTTTTGCCTTTTTTTTTCTTAAAAAGAAATTTTCTAATGATAAAATAACCAATTATCAGACCAACAAGTTTCAAAATACTATCATTCATCTCTGTAAAATTAGTCGATTTTAAAGAGTTAATTTAAAAAACCTTTAGAAAAAATGTTTCTGCTGTTTGTTGTGGCCGGTGGATTACGATCCCGTAAAAAAACAAGTCAAGGAGTATGTACTGCGATTTAATTTTTAAGCCGTTCCAGCTTCTACGTTGTAGATGGAGGTTATCGATTAAAGTGATGTGGGGTTCGTCTTCAATTTTTTGTTCTTCAATCCATTGTGCCAAGCTCTTATTTCTTCTGTGAATTACTTTAAGGTGGTCTATTTGAAAATCAGTACTCGCTTGTTTTACAAATAGCTGAAGCTGTTTAGAGATTTCAATTGCAATCAAATTGTGCATTTTAGACTTCCAGGGTTTAAATCTTTTCCGATTCCAGGACGTATTGTAAAAACAAAAACACACCAAAGCATATAAAAAAGGCGAATGTACCCCATGCTGATTAGTCGCTTTTAGTTTGAAAAATAAAAACCTAAAGTAGTGTTGAATCATGACTTTTTTCGAAATACACCGCCGAATGAAAAAATAAGTAATAAAAAGCAGCTAAATCTAGAAATAAGAGCAATATAATCTCCGTGTTTAGAATAGAATGTCAATTCACTATTAAGCCCTACCGAGCCCTTTAAAGCGCCTTGCTTTTCATAGCCTAAAGAAGTGACGATTCGACCTTGGGCATCGATAAAAGCACTGATACCTGTGTTAGCACTCCGTGCGATAGCTCGTCTGTTTTCAATCGCGCGCAACCTTGCGTAACTGAGCAGTTGCTTATGCCCTTGTGTATTACCCCACCAAGCATCGTTAGTTAGAATACTAAAAAATTGAGCTCCATTACGAGCATATTCTGTTACAAATTCACCGTATATTGATTCGTAACATATGATGGGTGCTACTTGAGAACCTGCTGTTGAATGAGTAAAAACGGTTCGATTTTTTTGTGTTGCTCGGCTAGAAACCGTTCCGCCTAAATCCAACATAAATTCTCCGAGTAGGGGTTTGAAAAAGCTTTTATAGGGCATGTTTTCGACTCCCACAACCAATTTAGATTTGTGATAAACGACCCCTTTTTGAGAGGGATTGATTTGAATTGCAGAATTATAAAAGTCAACCCAAAAATTGATGTTAATTTTATTTGCGGTTGGGGTAGGTTCGTTTTTAGTTCTATGAATTTTGTAGAATTGAGTTCCCGCAATTAAATTGAGCGACTTATGGGACGATACGAAATCTTTGAGTGATCTGATAAATTCCGAATTTTCGAAAGTGTCTATATCAAATCCGCTACCTTCCGTGAAGTAGGTTTCGGGCGTTATAAGATAGGAGGTGCTTGGGCTAAGATGTTTAGAAGAAAGATCAATTAGTAACCCTTTAAAATCTTCGTTGGTTTGCTCATATTTTTCTTCATAGGGATCTATGTTGGGTTGTATAACAACAACTTCTGTAAACGACTTTGGCTCTTCGTAGTTCATGAATATAATTAAAGAACAGGCAATTGGTAATGCAATTCCCAGTAAGCCTGGAATGCTTTTTTTAATCAATAAAGAACATGACCCATGTTCTTTATAAGCCTGATATTGACGAAGAAAAAAGAAGTTGACTACCAACACCCAAAGTGAGCCACCAAAAACACCGGTGTATTCGTACCACTGAATCCAGTAAATATATTCCGAAAAAGCATTTCCAAGATTGAGCCAGGGCCAAGAAAAATCCCAGAATAAATGAAACTTTTCAAACGATATCCAGGCGGTGATTAGAAACACAGCCGATAAAAACTGGGTTTGAAATCTTTTTAACGACCAATGATATAGTGTAATCAAAACAGCATAAAAACTACTGTTGCACAGAATTGCAAATACAGCTCCAAAAACAGAAGAGTTATAAATCCACCAAGTTGTCCAAATATTCCAAATAAGAAATGCAACATATGAGTATACAAAAACAGTTCTGTTTTTATTTTTCAGGGAGGAATCTCGAACGTGCTGAACAAATACCAGTAGGGGAACCAAAGCAATAAACAAAAGTATAGGCGAACCAAAGGTCGGCCACCCTAAACTTAAAAGAATCCCTGAAAGAAGAATCAGAATGTAGTTTTGCTTCACCATTCAATTTTTTCGAAAGTTAATTTTTAGTTTTTAATTGAGAATCGCTTTATTCAGTTTTTTTAATTCAATACTTGAACTCAGATTATATTTTATTATAAAATTATGCTTTAAGGAAGTCTTAATCTTAGTTTAATCTATTATTTTCGTGTAAATTATTTTTAGCATGATTAGAAAAAGCATTCCACATATCTTTACATTACTGAATTTGTTTTGTGGTTGTGCCGCAGTTTTCTTAGCTTTTTCTCATTTCTTTCATGCTGCATTGGTAGCAGTAATGCTGGGTGTATTTTTTGATTTTTTCGATGGTTTTTTCGCTCGAATACTGAACGTTGAAAGTGCTTTAGGTGTTCAATTAGACTCCTTAGCCGATATGATAACCAGTGGTTTTGTCCCTGGAGTTGTGATGTATCAATTGTTTATGATTTCTGGAGCTAAAAGTGTCGATTTCTTTTACCAACACGAAAACTTTTCTTTGGTTTTTACGATTGTTCCCTTGGCATTAATTGGTTTTTTAATTCCATTAGGGGCTGCCTTTCGGTTGGCAAGGTTCAATCTTATAACGGAGAAGGTATCTTTCTTTAGAGGTGTTCCAACACCTGCAGTAGCTCTTTTTATAGTGGCCTTACCATTATTCATTCAGCACCCTTTGTTTATTAGTATAAAGGGGTTTATACTGACCCCCATTACACTGACCATAATTGTTGCTTTATCGGTTTTCTTTATGAATATTCATTGGAAGATGATTGCTTTGAAGGGCTTTAGTCGATCCGATCCTTGGACCATCATTTTCCCGCTTATCTTGCTTCTAATATCGATAGTAATGTTTTACATTTTGGGACTTGCTGCCTTGATAATTATTATAATCACCTATATCGTACTCAGCCTTTTGAAAAATGTATTGGGGATTTAAAATTCAAGTTTTGTTTTTCTCAATTCAAAATTCTGCCCTAAGTATACCTTGCGAACCACAGGATCAGCTGCCAACTCCTCAGGAGTTCCAGCCTTTAAAATTCCGCCCTCAAACATCAAATAGGTTTTGTCTGTGATGGCAAGCGTTTCTTGTACATTATGATCGGTGATCAGAATTCCAATATTTTTATTTTTGAGATGGGCAATTATGCGTTGAATGTCTTCAACTGCTACTGGATCTACCCCCGCAAAAGGCTCGTCAAGAAGAACAAACTTTGGGTCAGTAGCAAGAGCTCGAGCAATTTCGGTTCTTCTACGTTCTCCTCCGGATAATAAATCACCTCTATTTTTTCGGATGTGGTTCAAACCAAACTCTTCAAGAAGGGATTCCATTTTTTCTTTTTGTTGCTTTTTAGACAAAGATGTCAATTGAAGGACACTGAGAATATTGTCTTCAACACTCAATTTTCTGAAGACTGAAGCTTCTTGAGCCAAATAACCAATCCCGTTTTGCGCTCGTTGATACATTGGGTAGGTGGTTATTTCTGTTTCGTCTAGAAATATAGAACCTCCATTGGGTTTTACTAAACCAACAATCATATAGAAAGAGGTTGTTTTACCCGCCCCATTTGGACCTAATAACCCAACAATCTCTCCTTGATTTACTTCAATGGAAATACCTTTTACAACTTCCCGTCCTTTGTATGACTTGACTATGTTTTCTGCTCTTAACTGCATATTATTCTTTTTGTTCTAGGGCTTCCCAATATTCGAATGCTCTTCTGAGATGAGGAATAACAATAGTTCCTCCTACTAAAGTAGCAATTTCTAAGCTTTCAATTACTACAGCTTTGGAGATGTTCTCCTTATGACATTCTTTCAAGTGGTATTGAATACAATCGTCACACCGAAGTACTGTTGAGGCTAATAATCCTAATAATTCTTTTGTTTTGTGATCTAGGGCTCCAGCTTGATAGGCATTGGAGTCGAGGTTAAAAATCCGTTTGATTAGCTTGGAGTTTTCTCCTAAAATCTTATCATTCATTTTTGAACGATAGGCATTGAATTCATCTACAATATCAGACATTTTTCAGCTCTTTTTGTTGGCGATTATATACAACCTTGGAAATGAAAATACTCACTTCATACAAGATCAAAATAGGGATAGTAACAATAACTTGACTTGCTATGTCGGGTGGTGTAATTACTGCTGATAAAATCAAAACAATTACGATAGCAAATTTTCGATTGTTCTTTAAAAACATGGGTGTTACTAGGCCTATTTTAGTTAAAAAATACATCAATATGGGAAGTTCAAAGATTAGGCCAGAAGAGAGTACCGAAGCTCGGAGTAAACTAATATAACTACTTAAATCAAAGTCATTGAAAACTTCGCTACTTACCGTATAATTCCCTAAAAAGTTAATCGATAGGGGTGTGACAATGTAGTATCCAAAAAGCACCCCAATGAAAAACAGAATGGACGCTATAAAAATAAAACCCCTTGCGTTTTTTCGTTCTGATTCATGAAGTCCTGGACTAATGAATCTCCAGAATTCAAATAATATGTAGGGAAAAGCAATGATAAACCCAGCTGTCAGAGAAGTCCAAAGGTGAGCTGAGAATTGCCCAGACATGGTTCTACTTTGAATCCTGAACGGCATCTCGTCAATGCAAAGACTGTTTCCTTGACCCAACGATTTTGAAAGGTTACAAAATAATTCATAGGTAAAAAAGTCAATCTTTTTGGGACCAAATAAAATGGTGTCGAATATAAAATCCTTTGCAATAAAAGCGACCGACGCAATGATAACAATTGCTAAAGTTGAACGTATTAAATGCCAGCGAAGTTCTTCGAGGTGATCTAAAAACGACATTTCGTTTGAGTTTTCAGCCATTATTGAATACCTTCTTTGATTAGGTCTAAGATGTGAATCATGCCGAGGTATACGCCAGTGGAGTCTTGTACTACAAGTTGACCAATTCCTTTGGTTTTTAATGTTATTAAAACATCGAAAGCTAAAAGCTCCGGATCGGCTGTTATGGGGTTTTTTGACATGATGTCTGCTGCAGTCAAAGAGTTGATGTCGTTATGCTTTTCAAGCATTCTTCTAATGTCTCCGTCGGTTATGATACCAACCAATTTTTTTTCATCAACAACAATGGTAGCTCCTAATCTCTTTTTTGAGATTTCTGAAATAACATCTTTCACCGATGAATTAAGCCTTACAGACGGGCGTTCGTGTTTTTTTGCTAGATCACCCACAGTGAGGTACAACTTTTTACCTAAGGCTCCCCCAGGATGATGCTGGGCGAAATCCTGTGCGTCAAAATTCTTGACTTTTAAAAGACAAATTGCTAAGGCATCTCCAATGGCTAATTGTACTGTTGTACTCGTAGTTGGTGCGAGGTTGTTGGGACAGGCTTCTTTCTCAACATAGGTGCTGATTACTTTGTCTGCGGTTTTCGCAAGATAGGAATCCGAATTGGCAGTAAAAGCAATTACTAAATTCCCTCGTTTTTTTATGAAGGGAATCAAAGCTTGAATTTCTGGGGAATTTCCACTTTTTGATATACAAATTACGGCATCATCTTTTTGAATGATCCCTAAATCCCCGTGAATTGCATCAGCAGCATGCATGAAAACGGCAGCAGTGCCAGTAGAGTTCAGGGTTGCAACAATTTTCATTGCGATTACAGCACTCTTTCCGATCCCGGTAATGATAACTCGTCCATTAAAATCAGATAAATAGGCTACAGTAGAAGCAAATTCATCATCTAGAGTTGCAATTACGTCATGAATCGCCTTAGATTCAAGTTCCAAGGTTTCTCTTGCGTTTTCTAAAATCTGTTTTTTATCTAACAATTGTTGGTGTTATTTAATGGGATTAGTAAACTAAGTGTTATATTTAGTGGTACAAATGTAAATAATTTTGATTCAAAGACGTAATTAAATGTCGCATACTCCGCTTCAACGAGAACTTAAGAAATATTTTGGTTTTTCTGAATTCAAAGGTTTGCAAGAACCAGTCATTGAAAATCTTCTCGAAGGCAAAGATTCCTTTGTAATTATGCCAACAGGAGGAGGTAAATCCCTTTGTTATCAACTTCCAGCTCTTATTTCACCCGGAACTGCAATTGTTGTTTCACCCTTAATTGCATTAATGAAAAATCAAGTCGATGCAATACGGGGCATTTCTTCAGACGAAGGGATTGCTCATGTGTTGAATTCATCGCTTACCAAAACTGCCATTCTTAAGGTTAAAGACGATATTGTCAATGGAGTGACTAAACTGTTGTTTGTTGCACCAGAATCTTTAGTAAAAGAAGATACAATAGAATTTTTAAAAACCGTTGAATTGTCCTTTTTAGCAATTGACGAGGCACACTGTATCTCGGAATGGGGACATGATTTTAGACCCGAGTATAGAAACCTTCGCGTCATGCTCGAGAAAATCGAAAAAAATCTCGCAATAATTGCGCTTACAGCCACAGCCACTCCTAAAGTACAAGAAGACATATTAAAGAATTTAAAAATTCCAGACGCCACACTTTTTAAAGCATCCTTTAATCGACCTAATTTATATTACGAAGTACAACCCAAAGATGATCAAGTTGAAGCCAACATCATCCGTTTTGTAAAACAAAATCAAGGTAAATCTGGAATTATATACTGCTTATCTCGTAAAAAAGTAGAACAATTGGCTCAAACCCTTCAGGTGAATAACATCAACGCTATTCCCTATCATGCCGGCCTCGACAATAAAACACGGGCTCGAAACCAAGATCGCTTTCTAAAGGAAGACTGTGATGTGGTTGTTGCAACGATTGCATTTGGAATGGGAATCGACAAACCCGATGTTCGCTTTGTAATACATCATGACATTCCCAAAAGTATTGAAAGTTATTATCAAGAAACTGGTCGTGCTGGTCGTGATGGAGGAGAGGGACATTGTTTGGCTTTTTATTCGTACGGAGACATCGAAAAACTCGAAAAGTTTATGTCTGGAAAACCGGTTGCTGAACAAGAAATTGGTTTTGCTCTTTTGAATGAAATGGTTGCCTTTGCAGAAACGTCAATTTCTAGGCGAAAATTTATTTTGCATTATTTCGGGGAAGACTTCGACAATGAAACAGGCTTAGGGGGCGCAATGGATGATAATATGCGTTTTCCTAAGAAAAAAGTTGAGGCACAACAAGAACTGCAACTACTGCTAGATGTGGTTAAGCAAACCAGAGAGTTATTCAAATCGAAAGAGCTCGTTAAAACCTTATTAGGGCAACCCAACGCCATAATTAATAGTCATAAGACTAGTGAATTAGAAGTTTTTGGTAAAGGAAGGGATAAGCAAGCTTCCTTTTGGATGGCACTAACTAGGCAGGCAATTGTAGCCAAATTTCTTTCCAAAGAAATAGAGACCTATGGCGTAGTTAAGATTACCGAAAAAGGAAAGGAGTTTTGTGTAAATCCCCATTCCTTCATGATGACCGAGGATCACGATTTTGCAGCACATCGCAATTCGTCAACTCCCATCAAAAGACAAGTTATTGCTGATGAAAAATTATTTAAGCTACTCCTTGGTCTTCGTAAAAAAGTAGCGGACAAAGCGGGTGTTCCACCTTATACTGTTTTTCAAGAGAATTCACTGAGTGAAATGTCTTTTAAATATCCAATATCGTTGGAGGAACTTAAAAACATCAATGGTGTAGGAGAAGGAAAGGCCATTAAGTATGGGCAGGATTTTTTAGTTGCCATAAAGTTATATGTAGAAGAAAATGAGATTCTAAGAGCAGACGATTTAATAGTCAAAAGTACGGGTGCTAATTCAGCCCTCAAATTGTATATGATTCAGAATGTAGATCGGAAATTACCACTAGACGATATTGCAGCGGCAAAAGGAATGAATATGATTGCGTTTGTAGAAGAAATGGAAACCATTGTTTTTTCAGGTACTAAGTTGAACATCAGTTATTGGATTGATGAATTACTCGATGAGGATCAACAAGAAGAACTACACGAGTACTTTATGGAAGCTGAATCTGACGATATTGCCCTCGCAATTGAAGAGTTTGATGGGGAATATGAAGAAGAAGATATTCGACTTTACCGCATTAAGTTTATGAGCGAAGTTGCAAATTAATTTCTTTCTTTTTTTCGATTTACTCGTTTACACTTCTTTATCTTTGCTGCTTTAAAACAACAACATACAACAGATGAATGACGGTTTATACGCTAAGTTTTCTACTCCTAAAGGAGCTATTTTACTTTCACTTACCTACGCTGAAACTCCAGGAACTGTGGGGAATTTTGTAGGTCTTGCAGAGGGAACTATTAAAAATGATGTTCAAACGGAGGGGACTCCCTACTACAATGGTTTGAAATTCCACAGAGTTATCGAAGAATTTATGGTTCAAGGAGGTTGTCCTCAAGGATCGGGAGTTGGAGGACCTGGATATCAATTTAATGATGAATTTCACCCGGATTTAAAACACGATAAGCCCGGTATCTTATCAATGGCTAATGCTGGACCTGGTACAAATGGAAGCCAGTTTTTTATTACCCACATTGCTACACCTTGGTTAGACGGAAAGCATACCGTTTTTGGAAGTGTGGTTGAAGGGCAAGAAGTTGTTGATGCAATTGCACAAAATGATACCATTGATACCTTAGAAATTATTCGTGTAGGTCAAGAAGCCGAAGCTTTTGATGCTGCTGATGCTTTTACAAATTTTGAAGCCAACCGATTGAAAGCAATAGAAGAACAGAAGAAAGCTCAGGAAGCTGCGCTAGCGAGTGTGACTGCAGGTTATGAGAAAACAGCCTCTGGTTTGTTTTATAAAATAGAAACTCCAGGAACTGGTGCTACTCCAGGTCAAGGGCAAAACGTTTCTGTACACTATAAAGGAAGCTTGCTCGATGGAACTGTTTTTGATTCTTCATACAAACGAAATGCACCCATTGATTTCCCTTTGGGCGTAGGTCAAGTAATTAAGGGTTGGGACGAAGGAATTGCCTTATTGTCTAAAGGGGCTAAAGCTACCTTTATTATCCCTGCAGATTTAGGATATGGTTCTGCTGGTGCAGGAGGTGTAATTCCACCAAACACTACCCTTAAGTTTGAAGTTGAATTAGTAGATTTTAAATAGTACCACAGGTTTACTTCCACTTGATATTACANNCCCATACTCGGAAATTGATTTTCGGATATGGGTTTTTTATGGATTAAATTCAAGGCTGCATTTTTCAAATCTTCTCCCGTAATCGGCGTTCCCGATTGGGGCCTTGATGCATCATATCGCCCACGATAAACCAATTTGTTTTGATCATCAAAAAGATAAAAGTCTGGGGTACAGGCAGCATCATATGCTTGAGCTACTTCTTGCGTAGGATCGTATAGATAGGGGAAAGAGATTCCATATTCCTCACAAAGAGTTTGCATTTGTTGTGGCCCATCTTGTGGGTAACTCTCGATATCGTTACTCGAAATAGCTACGGTTGCGATGCCTTGTGGTTTCAATTCTTCAGCAAGGCTGATGAAGTGCTCCAACAAATGAATTACAAACGGACAATGATTACACATAAAAACAATCAAAGTTCCTTTTTTCCCTTTTAGGTTATCAAGAGAAACCTTTTTACCAAGACTAACATCCAATAGGTTGAAGTTGGGTGCCTGCTGTTGTAAAGGAAGCATTTTTGATGGTGTAACGGCCATTTTGATAGTTTAATTAATTAATTGTAATTTCAGTAAAAAATTAAGAATATGCAAACATTACAACAACTGCTTGATGCCTACGCAGTAAGCCATCAGAATAAAACCAATAAAATCATTCACTATTTTTGTGTTCCCGCAATTTTCTTTTCGGTAGTTGGGTTATTAATGAGTATTCCTTCGGGTCTTATTACCAGCATAACCGGTATAGAAGACCCTTTGTACGCAAATTGGGGTGTCGCCTTCTTATTTCCTTTGATGATTTTTTACATTCGATTGTCATTGAAAATGGCATTTTTGATTTTGGGTTTTTCAATTCTATGTATTCTTGGGAATTTCCAATTAGCCCTTCAAATGAGTTTATGGAAAGCCTCGGTTGGGATTTTTGTTGTGGCTTGGATTATTCAGTTTTATGGACATAAAATTGAAGGTAAAAAGCCCTCTTTCTTAGACGATCTTAAATTCTTATTGATCGGTCCAGCTTGGATTTTGGATCATGTATTTAAGAGTAAAAGCTAATCCCACAAAAGAGTCCAATAAAAAAACACCCAAAGAGAATCTTCTCCTTGGGTGTTTTTTTTACAAGATCATAAAATGTTAACGCATAAAATCTGCGTAAAATAAAGTGTTTGCAAAAACTTTATTGGTGCCGTACCAATAAGCTCTAAAATTTGTGTTATCAGTTAGAAGAATAATATTCCCATTTCCTTTTCGTATGTGTTTAAACGGGACACTCCCTTTTAAAAGATTCATTTGCTCACTTGAAATATATCCACTTAGAAGCGGATTTTTTGTGTAACGAATGGGGTTGTAATAACTCTGCTTGTCGGCTTTCATAAAGATTCTGGAATTCCTAAAAATCGGCAAGGTGCTTTGTTCTATCCCGAAGTTGATGGGATGGCTTCGGTCAATGTCTGTATTGAAAATAGCTCCACCAATGTTTTGCGCGCCACGGTAATTATCTTTCCGATCAAAAGCTACTCCGTTAGCCTCTCGTTCAAATGATTTTAATTCAACCTTTGCGAGTTCGGACTTGTTTACCCACTTTATTGCATCTCGATAGGCAACTAAAGAACCCCCCGTTTTAATCCAGCTTTCAATTTTCTTGGTACTGGAATTCAATAAACTTCCAGAGTAACTTGGAATGATTAAGTGGGTGTAACGACTCAAATCAATTCTTTTTAATTGACGTACATCTATCTTGGTTACTGGAATTTCATACTGCGTATCCATTAAATGCCATATTTCTCCTGCATCGTAGCTTCGTACTCCATCGCCAACTAAGACGGCAACACTTGGTTTTTTAATGGTTTCAAAATTCCGAGACCCTAAATCTATTCCTGCTGTTAGTCCCGTACTTACCGAACGAATATTAAGCATAAGACCAGAAGCAGCCTCTGTTATTTTGTTGTGTAGCATCTCAGAATTCATATTCTGATTGGCTACAGGAATCATTAAACTTCCATAATCATACGAATTCCCTTCAATTGAAAAAGGTTTAAGTCCGACCTTTACTCGGATTCCAGCATCTAAAAGATGGTATAGGAATTTTGGAGTATAGTAACCGTGTCCTTCTAAAAGATAAGCATAAGTAGATTGCTCTATTGTTTTATCGTTGGCTATTGTTAGTGTTTTGATTTCAGGACCGGCAAGGGCTGTAGATTTTTCAAAAGAATAATTTAAGTTAAAGGATAGGGGAAAGGTCCATGCTGAAATATCATAAAACAAACTGTCTTTGAATTTGGTCTGTGTGTCAAACATCGCATGAATTAACTTGTTTTTCTTATGATTCAGTGGAACAACATAACTTGCTTCTTTGGCGTAATTCTTTCCCTTTACAGTTGTATTTTTTGCTAAAGAATGCACTTTTATTTTATGGCGTTTTAGTATTTCTGCTAAACGATAGGCAGTAGCAGGATCTTTGCTGTTTCCAAATACGATGGACTTTTGTTTGCTTTGACTTGCTTCTTTAAGGGCATCGCTGTAAAAAGTTCTTTGATAGTCTAGGAGTTTTACCCGCATATTCTTTGCAGCTTTTAGAGTAGATAGAGCTGTGTTGAACTGGTTTCTTATTGTGAAAGGGAATGTGAGTACACCGTTATCACTCTCTTGAATATGACCCCTTGAGCTTGCTTGTTCAAATAGAATTCCAATACTCCCGTTCACGTCGGGGTAGGTAGATCCTTTTCCATAGTAAAAGTCATCGTAGCTTTCTTCGGTATAGTAAAGTGACCCGATTTTGTTTAACGCTTCTGCATGAAAATATCCAATTTCCCGCGTTAGGGTTTGGTTCATCTTTGGGGTTAGCGGATTTACTCGGGATTGAATTCCAGGTTGAAAAAAGAAAGTAGCATTAGTGCCCATCTCGTGATGATCTGTAAGAATATTGGGCAACCATTCCGTGAAACTTTTGATGCGGACTTTTGATTCGGGCAATTGTACAGGAAGCCAATCGCGGTTCATGTCAAACCAATAGTGGTTCGTTCGCCCTCTCGGCCAGGCTTCAGTATACTCTCTGTCGTTTGAGTCCGGATTAAGAATATTACTTTTATGGGTGTTAGCCCATTGAGAAAAACGTTGTAATCCGTCAGGATTGTAGCTCGGATCAAACAAAACGACTACCTCTTGGAGGAGCTCTGCTACACTAGCATCTTGCGAAGCAGCAAGGTGATAAGCAACCATTAATCCAGCATTTGCTCCACTGGGTTCATTTCCATGAATCGAGAAACCCTGATAAACTATTGCGGGCATGGTGTTGAGGTCTAAACCCTGACCTTCTGGCTCAGACAACAGCATGTGTTGCTTTTTGATTTGATCTATGTTTTTATGATTCTTTGGACTAGTAATGGTCAAAAGAAGAAGTGGACGGCCTTCATAGGTGGTGCCTCTGTTTTCGATTGAAATGCGTTCAGATGCCTGTGCCAATACCCGCATGTATTCCGATAACTTATCGTGACTTACATGCCAATCTCCTACATTAAATCCCAATACGCTTTGTGGCGTTGGGATAGTGGAATCATATTGATGACTAGCGGGTAGATAATAGGACGCATCGGTTTGTGCAAATCCGATTAAGCTCATCCACATTATGACGAGTAGTGTTGTAGTTTTTTTCACAGTTATATGTTCTAATTAATACATTAAGTGGAATCAATATCCATTTAAAGGTAAAAAAATACAGTTAACGGTGGTGGGAATGATGTTAAAAGATTAGTTAAATATCTTCAAAATTAATATCGGTAAAATCCTCAGTTGTATTTTTTGCAACACCTTTCGAATCTTCGGGTTTAAAATCTTTTTGATGACGTTCACTAATAACTTCTTCTCCTCTTTCTTTGATGACAAAACCAATCATTTCACCAAGAATGTCTTGAAATTCTTGGAAGTCCTCTTTGTAGAGGTATATTTTGTGTTTTTTATAAAAAAAAGTTCCATCATCGTTACTGAACTTTTTACTTTCAGTTATTGTAAGGTAATAGTCGCTTGCTTTGGTTTCTCTTATATCAAAAAAATATGTTCTTCTTCCAGCACGGAGTACCTTTGAGTATATGTCTTCTTGCTTAATTTCCATCAACGCCTTCTGTTTTGTTTAACTTAAATCCATAATTATTAACAAAAATGGATAAAATATTAAACAAAAAAAAATTATTGGTGCCTTTCTGTGTTTTGTTTTTGGAACAATTCTTTGTAAAATCCGCCTTTATGGATTAACTCGACGTGGGTTCCTTGTTCGATAATTGCCCCCTGATCGATAACAAGGATAGAATTGGCGTCTTTAACAGATGAAATTCGATGACTGACTATTAGCGTAGTTTTTTCTTTTGAACGCTCTTTTAAGTTTTTTAAAATTTCTTCCTCTGTATCCGCATCAACGGCAGATAAACAGTCATCAAACAACAATACTTTTGGATCTTTAATAAGAGCTCGTGCAATTGAAATTCGTTGAATTTGCCCTCCAGAAAGAGTAACTCCTCGCTCGCCTAAAAGAGTTTTGTATCCTTCTTTAAATTGTTCAATATTCTCGGCTACTGCTGCGCTTTGAGCTGCAGCTTTTATTTCATCAAAATGGGCATCCTGTTTGCCAAAACGAATATTGCGTTCAATACTTTCGGAAAAGAGGAAAGGGTTTTGAGGGACATACCCAATTTCAGATCGAATTCCTAAGAGGTTATAGTCTTGGATTGGAATACCATCTATTAAAATCTCCCCTTCGTCTACATCATACAAACGACAAATTAAATCCAATAGGGTAGATTTTCCAGAGCCTGTTTTCCCAATTATTCCGAGGGTTTCTCCTGGATTAAGTTTGAAACTAATGTTCTTTGCAGCTTGAATCTGAGTTTCTTTGTATGTAAAGCTTACCTTCTTAAACTCAATGGTCCCTTTTTCAATCGTTTTATCTAAACTGCCGCTGGTTATTTTGGGTTCTTCTTTCAGAAAGTCATTGATTCTTTTTTGGGAGGCTTCGGCTTGTTGAACGATTGATGTAACCCATCCCACTGTAGCGACTGGCCAAGTAAGCATGTTTACATAGATGATGAATTCTGCTAAAACACCAATTTCTAGTGTACCTTCTATGTATTGATTTCCTCCAACAAAAATCACTAAAAGATTACTGAAGCCAATAAGCAAGATCATGAGTGGGAAAAACCACGCTTGAATTTTTGCTAAATCAACATTTTTCTCTTTACTCAGCGTGGTGAGTTGGGCAAAATCCTCATTAATTTTTGACTGAATCCCGTAAGACTTGATTACCGCTATACCGCTGAAGGATTCTTGTGTAAAGGTTGAAAGATCGGATAGTGTTTCCTGAACGGCTGTACTCCTTGTGTTTATGGCTTTGCTTAGTTTGTATATCGCCAGGGATAAAATTGGCAAGGGGAGTAGGGTGTATACTGTTAAAAGAGGCGCAATACTAACCATATAGGAAATGACGATTACAAAGAGTGCAATGGTGTTGATGCTATACATAATCGCTGGACCAAAATACATCCGGACCTTTCCTACATCTTCACTAATTCGATTCATCAAGTCTCCCGTTCGATTGTTCTTGTAAAAGCTTAAACATAGTTTTTGATAATGTTCAAAAATTTCATTTTTCAGGTCAAACTCGATGTAGCGAGAAACATTGATGATTGTTTGACGCATCAAGAAGGTTAAAAATCCAGAGATCAGTGCAGCAGAAACGATGATTACGATGTTCCAGAAGAGTTCTTCCTTAATTTCATCAAGACTCAAGGCGTCGTCTAAGATGAATCGCTCAACCGCCGTAAGGGAATTTCCAATTAGACGCGGCGCAAAAAGTGAAAAAATCCGCGCGATGATGGTAATCAAAA
>DLQQ01000044.1:0-5081 GCA_002477625.1 Candidatus Arcticimaribacter sp. UBA7428 | reverse complement strand
AAAAAAAATTACTCGAAGTTGGAGGGCAGTACTTTTCAAATCACTATTTTTGTGACGGAAATAAAAGTTCTCATACATGCTCACAAGAAGACACGTTCGAATAAAAATAATGCAATCTGTTTATGCCCTTTCGAATGGAAATCAAAATTCCCTCTCGGATGAAGTTAAATTCATCAAAAACAGCCTTACGGGAGTTTTTGATCTTTACTTGATCAAGCTTGCTTTCTTCAAAGCGCTTCAGCAGCATGCAACTAATCAACAGAAAATTAATGAGACACAAATTAGAACACAAGATTCTTTTGCTCCCTTACATCAAATTATAGCCAATAATAAATGCTTGATGTTTTTAGCAGAACATAAAAAACTCGACCAGTTCATCTCTACCAAGAAAATAAATCACTGGGAACTGGAGTTCGATTATGTCAAAAAAGTATACACAACGCTTCTTAAAAGTGAGCAGTTTGAGGTGTACAGTAAATTGACAGCCCCTACTGATGAAGAACAGATTCGTTTTGTGGTTTCTATGTTTAAAGACATTATTGCACCCGATGATTCTCTGTATCATTATTTTGAGGATTTGAACATGACTTGGATCGACGATTTACCTTTAGTAAATACCTTTTTACTGAAACAACTGAAGCGTATTGATCTGGATTCTCAAAGCTCCCTAGAATTCCCTGACTTTAATGAAAATAAAGAAGATATTAATTTTGGAATTGAACTGTTTGAAAAGGCAGTTGCTAACGAAGAAGTACTGCAAAAAGAGTTGAACGGGAAAACGCCTAATTGGGATTCTGAACGAATTGCCAATCTCGATGCAATCCTCATTAAGCTAGCAATAGCTGAATTGTTTTACTTCTCTAACATTCCTCCCAAGGTAACTTTGAATGAATATTTAGAGATCGCAAAAGAGTATTCTACGCCTAAAAGTAATTTATTTATCAACGGTGTTTTGGACAGTCTTGTTAAAGAGTATGAAAAAACTAATCGTATGAATAAACAAGGACGTGGTTTATTGTAATTTTTTCCTTAATTTTGAAACATTAATGAACTAAATATAATTATGAAAAATTTATTTTTATCTATTCTAGCAATTGCCACATTAACACTTGTTTCATGTGGTGGAACCGAAACAAAAAAAGCAGCCTCTGATGCAGCGCCTGCAGCTTCAGCTGTACAAGCATCGGCTTCTAAAGCTGTTTCAAATGCTCCTGTAATGTCATTTGACAAGGGAATTCACGATTTTGGAGTAATTCAGGAAGGATCTCGTGTAGAAACTGTATTTACGTTTACTAACACAGGGAAATCGGATCTTATCATCCAAGATGCACGTGGTAGCTGTGGATGTACTGTACCTGAGTATCCTAAGAATTTACCAATCGCACCGGGTGCATCTGGCCAAATCCGTGTAAGCTTCGACTCAAATAACAAGCCTAACTTACAGCAGAAAACAGTTACAATTACTGCGAATACAGATACGGGAAGAGAAACAATTCGTATCAAAGCGATGGTAACGGCTGACCCAGTAAAACAACAACAACGCGAAGCTGCACAAGCTGCACGTTTACAACAAAACAACTAAACCCAAATCAATGGAAGGATTTTCAAGTCAAGTTCCCTTTTTATTATTGATGCTCGTCATCTTCGTTTTCTTTATTATTTTACCCCAACAAAGAAAACTTAAAAAAGAAAAAGCGTTCATGAGTAGCCTCAAAAAAGGAGATCGTGTGATCACCAAAAGTGGAATTCATGGAAAAATAGCAGAACTCAATGATAAAGACAATACTTGTGTTGTAGAGACTTTGGCTGGGAAAATTAAAATGGAACGTTCTTCAATTTCTTTAGAGATGAGTGCTAAACTCAACGCTTAGAAAAGAAGAAACGCTGTTTATTTAATTACAAATAAAACCAACCCATATCGGGTTGGTTTATTTTTGTTAAAATTTAGATTTCATGTACCAACTTCTCATAAAACCATTTCTTTTTCTTTTTGATCCAGAAAGTGTCCATCACTTTTCTTTTGCGATGATTCGTTGGGGCTCTAAAATTCCGGGCGTAGCTTTTTTGATTAGAAAAATCTATTGTATTGAGCATCCTGCCCTAGAGCGAAAGGTATTTGGTTTAACCTTCAAAAATCCAGTCGGTCTAGCCGCTGGTTTTGATAAAGATGCTAAGTTGTACAAAGAGCTATCGAATTTCGGTTTCGGGTTTATTGAAATCGGGACATTAACACCCAAAGGTCAAGCTGGGAATCCAAAGAAGCGTTTATTTCGTTTAAAAGACGATCAGGCCATCATCAACCGAATGGGATTCAACAACCTTGGAGTGGATGAAGCCGTTGAACGGTTAAAGAAAAATAAAAACATCCTCATTGGAGGAAACATCGGGAAAAATAAATTGACCCCCAACGAAAATGCAGTCGACGACTACATCTATTGTTTTGATGCACTCTTAAATTATGTCGATTACTTTGTAGTGAACGTTAGTTCACCCAATACACCCAACTTGCGTGCATTGCAAGACAAAGAGCCTTTAACTCAGTTGCTTTCTGTGCTGAAGAAGCGTAACGATAAGCATGCAAACCCCAAGCCTATTTTACTTAAAATTGCTCCCGACCTATCGGATGACCAACTTTTAGACATCATCAGCATCATGGCTGAGGTAAAAATTGATGGGGTTATAGCCAGTAATACAACCCTCAGCAGAGCCAATCTGAATTCCCCAGAAAACCTAACCCAAGAAGCGGGTGGGCTTAGTGGGAAGCCACTTCAGAATAGAAGTACAGAAGTTATTCGTTTTTTAAGTGAGAAAAGTAATAAGGCATTTCCAATCATTGGCGTAGGTGGGATTCATAAACCCGAAGATGCTATCGAAAAACTCGATGCTGGTGCAGCTTTGGTGCAGCTTTATACAGGCTTTATATACGAAGGACCAGCTGCAGTTCGGAACATCAACCGAGCATTGGTAAAGCGAAGTCGTTAAACCCATTCTCATTCATTGCGAAGGGGCATAGCAACTGAAGTTATCTGAGCGCATCGAATGTCGCATCAAGTTTGAGAAGTTTGGCCTACTTTTTATAAGCTCTTCCTAATACATGAATGCCTTATTACCTGATAATAAATCGATTGTGCATAAAACAAATCCCTTCAGCCAAGGCCAAAGGGATTTGTTTTTAAGGATAGCCCCTAGGCTTTAGTCAAAATAACTCAACGAATCCTCAGGGTTAATAGTCAAAAGTGTTTCATAAATCAAATGAATCACATTTTCCACATCTTCTTTTTGCACCATTTCCACAGTGGTGTGCATATAGCGCAACGGAAGGGAGATCAGTGCAGAAGGAATTCCGCCGTTGCTGTAAGCAAAAGCATCTGTATCGGTACCTGTAACCCGAGAAGAGGCTAGACGTTGAAATGGAATCTCATTCTTTTCAGCTGTTTCAACAATGCGCTCTCTAATGAGGTTGTGTACTGCCGGTGCATAAGAAATGACAGGTCCATCCCCGATTTTAGTATGTCCTTCTTCTTTCTTGTTGATCATGGGGGTAGTAGTATCATGGCATACATCCGTCACAATGGCAATATCCGGATTCAAGCGTTGGGTGATCATTTCTGCCCCACGTAAGCCCACTTCTTCCTGCACCGAGTTGGTGATGTACAGTCCAAAGGGAAGTGTTTTTTTGTTTTCGTGTAAAAGACGTGCAACTTCAGCAATCATGAATCCACCAGCACGGTTGTCGATGGCACGACACACAAATTTGTTGTTGTTTAAAATTTGAAATTGATCGGGATAGGTAATCACACAGCCTACATGTACACCCAATGTTGCTACTTCAGCCTTGTCTTTAGCGCCTATGTCAATGAAGATGTTGTCTAGTTTTGGCACTTCTTCCTTTCCGTTTTTACGGGTATGAATGGCAGGCCAGCCAAAAACACCTTTTACCAAGCCTTTTTTGGTATGGATATTTACCCATTTTGAGGGTGCAATTTGATGGTCGCTTCCACCGTTACGAATAACATAGATCAAACCCTCGTCTGTGATGTAATTCACATACCACGAAATTTCATCTGAATGCCCTTCGATAACAACCTTAAAAGGAGCGTCGGGATTGATTACCCCAACAGCAGTTCCGTAACTGTCCGTTATGAATTCATCAACATAAGGACGGAGGTAGTCCATCCATATTTTTTGACCTTCGGCTTCGTAGCCAGTTGGAGCGGCATTGTTTAAATATTCTTCTAAAAACTTTAGAGAAGCGTCATTTATTATTTTCATTCTTATTTATTTTTGCAAAGCTAATTTAACATTATTCGTTCGATTTCTCTAGATACTAGACCGTTAATATTTTGTAATTTTGATGCCGATGAAAAAGATGAAAAAACAGCTGTGTTTTCTTTTTATACTTCTAACAACTCCTGTATTTGTAAATGCACAGGATACCTCTTTCCCGCAAGGAGAATTGATGATTATGGACGGTGACTCTATTCCTACTTACGGAATCCCGTTAAAAGAAGTAGTCCTTTTTCAACCGCTGCGTTTTAAAACACGATTAGAGCTCAAGCGGTACTTAATACTAAGAAGAAAAACACTAAAAGTATACCCCTATGCCAAGTTGGCTGCCGATCGTTTGACGATATTGAATGAACGATTGGATAATTTAGAGAATAAAAGGAGTAGAAAAAAGTACCTCAAACGAATGGAGAAATTCATTTATGAAGAATTCGAAGAAGAATTAAAGAAATTTTCGCGTTCGGAAGGGAAAATTTTAATTCGTTTGGTTCACAGGCAAACCGGTACTACAACATACGATCTCGTTAAAGAGCTTCGAACCGGATGGAAAGCATTCTGGTACCAAACTACGGCTTCCTTATTTAAGTTATCTCTTAAAGACACCTTCGATCCCGAATATTCTTTTGAAGACTATCTTATAGAAGACATTCTTCAACGCGCTTTTGCTGATCAATATTTAGAAGAGCAAGCAAGTTCCTTAGATTATAATTTAGATGATCTCTATTATATTTGGAAAGACAAGAAGTGAAGCATTCTTTTTCAAAATAATCTTCCTTATCCCTTCCCCATCCGAC
>DLQQ01000051.1:4827-8024 GCA_002477625.1 Candidatus Arcticimaribacter sp. UBA7428 | reverse complement strand
ATCTTTTACTTCCATAATCATAGCTTCGGGTCCGCAGAGGTAAAATGCCGTAGAAAGTTGCCCGGTATTTTTTAGGGTATAGTTTACAATACTGGAGTCGATTCGCCCAAAGCGACTCCCTTCTTCATTTGCTTGACTGAAGATCCAAAGGATTTTTAATTGACTAGGATATGTTGCTTCTAGATTTTTTAACTCGGTATAAAAGAGGGTTTCTTTGGGTGTTTTATTTCCATACACTAAGGTAAAGTGCGTATCGTTTCCCGCTTCTAGAGCTGATTTTAGAATCGAAAAGATGGGTGTAATTCCACTTCCTGCTGCAAAAGCAGTAACATTTTTAGCTTCGGTATTGTAAACAAATCGACCTTCTGGTTCACTTACTTCAAGACTGTCACCGACCTGAAGACCTTGAGTTGCATAGGTTGAAAAGAGGCCTTTGGGGATGCGTTTTATTCCAACCTCTAAAGTTCCCTCTGATGGTGCCGAACACAAGGAATAGGATCTTCGCACTTCTTCTCCTTCAATAGACGCCTTTAGGTTGATGTATTGTCCAGAGCGGTATTGAAACAGGTCTTGTAAAGAAGATGGAATTTCAAAACCAATACTGGACGCTTCATTCGTAAGGGTCTTGATGCTGTTGATTTTGAGTGTATGAAATGCAGCCATTGTTTTTTTACAAAAATAAAAAACCTCAAGAACTCCACGTCAATTTGTAACATTATTTATATTTATTATACAAATAAGTAAAAGATCACCCATATGCCGACATCTTTGTTTCAGCTCAGTCGTAAAAAATTCCTCCGTGCCCCCCAATTGGAAGCCAAATTAGCCATAAAAATTCTGATGGGCTTTGTCATTCTATATTTTGGAGGGTCTCTTTTATTTTTAGGGATTGTCGTCTACCCTATTTTGAGTGACCAGTTTCCCGAACGCGACCCTATTTCCATCATCAACAGTGTTTTGGTGCTGATTTTTATTTTTGAACTGATCATTCGGTATTTTTTACAGCAGCTTCCTATAACAGAAATCAAATCGTTCTTATTGCTTTCGATCCCCAAAAAACGAATCATTCGCAACGTATTGTTCCGCTCCTTGTTGTCAGTATACAATGCAATTCCTGTTTTACTTTACTTGCCGATTAGTATTTCCATGCTCAAAGACGATTACGCTCTCGATCAGGTTATTTTTTGGTGGGTAGCCGTTACGGCATTTTCTCTCTGTCTAAACTTCATTTCTTTTTTAGCCAATAAAAACAATTTAGCCTTAGCCGGCTTTGTAGTTTTACTAATCCTCCTCTACCTTGGAGAAAGCTATTTGGATATCGAAATCCTACGCGCGGTGGGGTACTTTTTTGATGCATTAATAACGCAGCCTTTGTGGGTTTTAGTTCCGCTTGGTATCTTTGTTTTACTGTATCAAATAACCTTTAATTTTTTAAAAAACAACCTTAACTTAGAAGGTTCTCTTGCAGCAAAAAAAGAAGTTGCAAATGCTGGGCGTTATGACTTTTTGGATGTTTTTGGGAGTCACGCCCTTTTTCTAAAAAATGACCTTCGGCTTATTATACGGAATGTACGACCTCGAAACATTGTTTTGATGTCTTTCCTTTTCCTCTTTTATGGATTATTCTTTTTCACCCAAGACAACCAACCCGAAGCAATGTTGGTATTCGCTTCTATTTTTATATCAGGGGGTTTTTTACTTACCTATGGGAGCTATGTTCCAGCTTGGGACAGCGAATATTATGCCTTTTTGATGAGCCAAAACCTATCCTATAAAAAATACTTAGATTCCAAATGGCGTCTCATGACATTTGCTATTGTTGTTTCTACGGTACTCTCCTTACCCTATTTGTATTTTGGAATCAAAATTTATCTCCTCATCCTCTCCGGGGCAGCCTTTAATGTTGGCCTTGGAACCTGGATTACATTATATGGAGGCTTACTGAATAAACAACCATTAAAACTCAACGTAAAGGCAAAAGCCTTTGAAAACACCCAAGCATTTTCAGGGAAACTATTTTTGATGATCATCCCTAAAATGGTTCTTCCCGTTTTGCTTTACATCATTCCAGCATCCTTCTTTAATGAAACCGCAGGCTACCTAACGTTAGCCGCTAGTGGGGTTTTAGGGATTGTTTTTAAAAACCAAATTTTAGCCCAAATGGTGAAACTCTTTGCAAAAGAAAAACACGAAATGTTAAATGCCTTTAGCCAAAAATAAACATATGATTACAGCGACTTCTCTTACAAAATCGTACGGTGAAACTACCGTTTTAAACATTGAGCAACTCGAAATCCCAAAAGGTCAATGTTTTGGACTTGTTGGAAATAACGGTGCTGGGAAAACCACTTTTTTTAGCATCCTTTTAGATTTAATAAAAACATCAACGGGTGAGATCATTTCGAATGACATAGCTGTTGCTCAAAGCGAGGAATGGAAAACGTTTACATCCGCATTCATCGACGACTCTTTTTTGATTGGTTACCTTACCCCTGAAGAATATTTTTACTTTGTGGGTGAATTAAGAGGTATTGATAAAGCTGCTGTCGATCTTTTTTTAGAAACCTATGTTGATTTTTTTAATGATGAAATTTTAAATCAGAAAAAATATTTACGGGACTTTTCTAAAGGAAACCAAAAGAAGGTTGGGCTTATTGCAACCTTTATTGGTAATCCTAAAGTGGTTATTTTGGACGAACCCTTTGCTAATCTCGACCCGACTACTCAAATTCGATTGAAGCAACTCATTAAGGCAGAAACAGAAAAAAGAGAACTTACGTTGTTGATTTCGAGCCATGATCTAAACCACGTCACGGATGTTTGTAACCGCATTGTTTTACTCGAACGCGGAGCTGTAATCATGGATAAGGAAACCACAGCCAAAACACTCCAAGAATTAGAAGACTATTTTTCTGCCTAGGGATATACTAAAACCTTATAATTTAAGTTACTAGTATAGATCAAATTACAATTGAAAACCGGATTAAAATTTAGTATTTTTTGCCTTGTCCTATTTGGGATTGGGAGTTGCTCTACACAAAAAGACCGTTTTTTGAATAGAGAATACCATAGCCTGAATACTAAATTCAACGTTTTGTTTAATGGAGAAGAAGCATTAGACATTGGATCAGCGATTCTTGCTAGTCAAGCTCAGGATAATTTTTTAACGATACTTCCTGTAGAATTGATTACCCTTG
>DLQQ01000051.1:0-4719 GCA_002477625.1 Candidatus Arcticimaribacter sp. UBA7428 | reverse complement strand
TAGGAAAAGCACGGTATTACGATCGTCGTTTTTTACCTGCACTGGAGGCCTTCAATTTTCTTTTGGGATTGAATTCCGATACGGACATTTTTTATGAAGGCAAACTTTGGAGAGAAAAAACAAATCTTCGTCTTGGAAATGACGAATTGGTGGTGTCTAACTTAAAGCCTTTAGCAAATAATATTCCAAAAAAAAATAAACTCTTTGCTGCTGTCAACGCAACTTTGGCTCAAGCATTCTTGAATACACAATCAATTGATTCTGGGCTAAAGTACATCCAAAGAGCCGCTGCATTTGAACCAAAAAGAATCATTCAAACCCGTTATCGTTTTATTGAAGCGCAACTTTTTGATCAGTTGAACCAAAAAGACTCTGCGCAATTAGCATTCAACTCCATTGTCGATTTAAAACGAAAAGCCCCTCGGTTATATTGGATGCACGCAAAGCTGAACGCCCTCCGAATACAGGCAGAACGCAGCGGGGAAAGCCCAGAAAAAGCCCTTGAAAAATTGAGTGCTGCTTTTGAAAATGAAAACTTCACCCACTTAATATACCGTCAAATGGCCCAATATCACCTTTCTAAGGGGCGGGACAGTTTGGCAAAACAATTTTACAATAAATCATTAAAAGCCCCTGGGATTGACCCACCCACTAGGCGACAAAATTACCGCGATTTAGCAGACAATGCTTTTGTCCGAGGAAGCTATGTAGATACGGGGGCTTATTTGGATAGTCTCTTGAGTCAATTCCCACAAGAAAGTAGGCAAAAGACAATTGTTTTACAAGAACGAGAAGGGCTGCAAGAGGTAATAGGTTTTGAAAAAACCATACGTGAAACGGATAGTATTCTTACCCTTGCCGCAATGATTCCAGAAGAGCAACTGGCATTTTATCAAAAAGCGATTGATTCTAAAAGAGCAAAAGAATTAGCGAAAATAGAGTTAGAAAAGAAACCGCTGTTCAATGTGTTGAACCGTTCGAACGGAAAACAGTTTTATTTTTACAACGAGAATTTAGTTATACTTGGGAAACAAGCTTTCGCTTCTGATTTTGGAAACCGACCCAATGCGGATAATTGGAACAGTCTGGAATCTTTGAATGGTGCTTTTGTTTCTGAGGAAGGAGAAACCAACAGCACCAATGACAATATACTCATTGTAAAAGAAAATGCTCAAGCCTATGTCGATCTTCTTCCGACCGATCAAACGCTCTTAGATAGCCTATCTGTTTTAAGAAATCAAGCCTATTTAGAAGTGGGAATTTTATACAAAGAAAAATTTAAAAACTTCGACTTAGCCAGCGAACGCCTCAAGAGTCTCCTGGTCAATAGTCCTTCTGAAAACCAAGAACTAAACGCTTGGTATCATTTGTGTAAAATGAATACGCTAAAAGACTCGAAGCAAGCGCTGGTGTACGAAGATAAAATCACACAAAAATACCCAGAATCTCGATTTGCACGGATTATAAAAGATCCAGAAAACTTTCAGTTACTTCCCAATGAGACCCCCTCGATTCGATACGAAGCCCTGTACGCCTTGTTTTTAAAACAGCAGTACGAAGAGGTCTTAGCGCAAGGAGACGATCTTCTTGTGATTTTTAGTGGCACACCCATGGTTTCTAAGGTGGCTCATTTGATGGCCAATGCAACGGGACGTTTGGACGGAATCGAAGCCTGGAAAAAAGAACTACAAGGCCTGATAGACCTTTATCCAAATTCGGAGGCCGCTGCTCAGGCAAAACAAACACTGGGGTATATAGCTGCAACAGAACAAGCAGAAGATCCCCCTAAAGTATATTTGAATTATAAATGGATTTTCCCTGTTTTGAAAGAAAATCAAGAACAGATTCAGCAACTTACTGCTCTAGTTACTCAGACATTAGAAGCGGGCAGAATACCCCACGGAAACCTGTCTTTAGAGGTTTACGACCGAGACTATATTTTTCTTGTAGTTAATGATTTAAGGCAACAGCCAACCCTCGAAGTGATACCCCAAGGCGAAACTCCCACAGAACTTTCAACTGCAATTTCAAATAAATTTGTAGTTTTGTCATCCCAATACAAAGAGATTCAATTGTTTAAAAGCTGGAATACAACACAAAAAAACACAGATTATGAAAAATAACGAAATCAACGGACAACCCAATCGAATTGAAAAAAGCACCATCATTACTGGAGATATTGTTTCAGAAGCAGATTTTCGAATTGACGGAACTTTAGAAGGATCGATAAAAACTTCGGGGAAAGTTGTCATTGGTAAAGACGGTGTCATCAATGGTGTTATTATCTGTTCTTTTGCAGACATCGAAGGGAAATTTAACGGAAAACTTGAAGTTAAAGAAAGCCTTACTATGAAGACCTCTAGTCAACTTGAAGGAGAAGCTGTAATTGGAAAACTCATCGTAGAATCGGGAGCAATATTTAACGCGAAGTGTTCTATGCGTTCTTCTTCAGATGTCAAATCAATCAACAAAGGCATTGAAAAAACAGCCTAATCGGTGGCTTATTTTTTCCTCACTGGCGATTCAAATTGCTTTGGTAGTTTATATTGCTGTGAAAGGCGGTCAATGGTTAGACGGGTACTTCAACACCCAAAGTAATTTTTGGGCTTTGGTACTTTCTGCTTTTGGAATTCTGATCATTCTGGTCCTTATTCAAAACCAATCGAAAAACCTAAACGACTCTTGAAGCTCAACCTTTTATTTCTTTTTGCCCTTGTATACGGAATCACGCTATTTCTGCATTTAAGTATTTTATATCTTTTTGACCTCCCACTTTGGGAACATCAATTGCCTCTGAGCTATGTGTCGAATTTTGTTTTAGCAGCCTCGATCGTTTGGCTACTTTTAAACGTTTTTGAAAAGAATAAAGACCGGGTAAGCTTTTTGTTTATGGGCATCAGTTTATTCAAGTTTATTTTATTTTTTGTTCTTTTTTATCCGGCTTATAAAGCCGATGGTGTCGTTGAAAAAATGGAAGTTCTAACCTTTTTTATTCCCTATTTTGTAGGCTTGTCTTTGGAAACCGGAATTTTAGTTCAAAAATTAAATAAAATATAAGAGGTAAGAGTTTCTCTTTTTAATGTAAAGCATTACATTTGCATCGCATTTCTAGAAACAATGAGCAGAACTACAACCTTGATTTTACTTAAGAAAAAAAGTTTATTTTTAATAGCATTACTCTTCGCTGGGGGGCTATTCGCTAAGGAAAACGAACAAAATCAAGAGAATCTTTCTGCCAAGGAAATTCAAAAAAAGGAGATCAAAGAATACATCATGCATCACTTGCAAGATTCGTATGATTTCAGTTTGTTTTCTTACACAAACGAAGCAGGGGAACACGTTTATTTTGGAGCTCCTCTCCCTATCATCCTTTGGGACAACGGCTTAAAAATATTTTCCTCCTCTAAACTCCACCATGGAGAAACCGTTGCTGAGGTCGAAGGAAACCACTACGCAATAAGCCACAACAAGATATATAAAACAGATGCCTCTGGAACGATTACCTACGACGAAGAGCATCACGCAACCAACATAGCTCCTTTAGATTTTTCTATTACAAAAGGAGTAGTGAGCATTATGTTTACTTTCTTACTGATGTTTTTCTTATTCAAGAACCTTGCAGACTCTTATGCAAAGAACGGAGGAATAGCATCGGGAGCGGGACGTTTTTTCGAGCCTATTGTGCTTTACATTCGAGATGACATTGCAATCCCAAACATTGGAGAAAAAAAATACCGTAAGTACATGAGTTTTTTATTGACGGTATTTTTCTTTGTATGGTTTTTAAACATGTTGGGATTAACTCCCCTAGGAATTAACGTTACCGGTAATATTGCGGTTACTTTGTGTTTAGCGCTAATAACGTTTTTATTGACTAATTTAACAGGAACAAAAGACTACTGGCTTCATATTTTTGATCCGTTAGGAAGCACCATGAAGTGGTATGCTAAAATTCCTTTGTATATAATCTTAATCCCGATTGAAGTTTTAGGAATTTTCATCAAACCATTTTCCTTATTAATTCGACTGTATGCCAACATGCAAGCAGGGCACATCGTATTGATGAGTTTGATCGGGTTAATGTTTATTTTTAAAAGTTGGTTAGGGAGTCCAATGTCCTTTGGATTAGCCTTTGCAATTTCTTTAATTGAAGTTTTAGTAGCATTGCTACAAGCCTATATATTTACGATGTTATCAGCGCTTTACTTTGGCTTTGCCTCAGAAGAGCATGAGCATCACAACGAAATGGAAGCGCATTAAGCGTTTCTTTAATGAGAGTGTTTAATTTAATATTTACAATTATGGAAATTCCAGTAATGGTAGGAGCAGGATTGGTTGTTATCGGTGTCGGTATTGGTATCGGTAAAATTGGTGGGTCAGCAATGGATGCGATCGCACGTCAGCCTGAAGCTTACGGAAAAATTCAAACAGCGATGTTAATCGCCGCTGCATTGATCGAAGGGATTGGTTTTGCTGCACTTTTTGCAGTAAGCTAAAACAGTTTTTAAAGCTGCAACGGTTGGTTGCAGCTTTATTTTAAGTATTGATTAAACCATAAAATTATAAAATGGAAAAATTATTAGGAGAATTTTCTTTAGGGCTCTTTTTCTGGCAAACATTGTTGTTTGTAGCGCTATTATTATTACTCAAAAAATTTGCTTGGAAGCCCATTTTAGATGCGGTAAACGAACGCGAAACATCAATCAAAGATTCTTTGAG
>DLQQ01000009.1:4242-6044 GCA_002477625.1 Candidatus Arcticimaribacter sp. UBA7428 | reverse complement strand
TTGGCATGTGCATCAACATGCTAGCTCCCCTATTAGGGTTACCTAGTAACAAAAGACATGACACTCATTGGTGGAATACCTTCCTTGGCACATTATGAACAAACTAGTCTATTTCATTTGTCGATTAATGCTAGTATTGATTTGAAAGAAGCGCATCGTAAAAAGCAGATGAACGGTTTCTTTTCTCAAGAATTAATTGATGCCATTAAAAAAGTTTTAGCAGAAAAAAAACAAGTGATTTTATTTCAAAACAGGAGGGGCTATGCTCCGGTTATGGAATGCTTTAGCTGTGGTCATATTCCGCAATGCACCAATTGTGATGTAACACTAACCTATCATCAATACAACCAACAACTGCGCTGCCACTACTGTGGCTATCATATTGCAAAACCAACAGCTTGTGGTGCCTGTGGGAGTAATGCCTTGAACGTAAAAGGTATGGGAACCCAGCAGATAGAAGAGCAGGTAAATGAACTCTTTCCTGAAAATCAAGTAGCGCGAATGGATTGGGATAGCACCCGAGGGAAGCGTTCTTTTGACAACATCATCGAAGCGTTTACCTTAGGCGATGTTCAGATTCTTGTGGGAACACAAATGCTAACCAAAGGCCTCGACTTTAAGAATGTTGCTTTGGTTGGGGTTTTGAATGCCGACCCCCTGCTTAATTTCCCAGAATTTAGAGCCCACGAACGCAGTTTTCAAATGCTCTCCCAGGTAGCGGGTAGATCGGGTCGATCTAAAGAACAAGGTAGCGTCTTGATACAAACGTTTACGCCTGAGCATCCGGTTTTACTTCAGGTGATTAACAACGATTATAATACGCTCTTTGCAACCCAGTTGAATGAACGAAGAACCTATCAGTACCCGCCCTTTTATAGACTCATTCGAATTACACTCAAGGCAAAAGATTATCATCAAGTAGATCAGGCGTCGCAGTGGTTAGTCAATGCTCTGAATATGAGCTTGCAAGGATCCGTTCTAGGTCCTGTTGACCCTCCAATTGCTCGGGTGCGTAATTTGTACCACAAGCAGTTGTTGGTAAAGTTTGTCGATGATTCTAGTCGCAATAAAGTAAAAGCAATAGTGGTCTCTTCACTGAAAAGCTTTGAAGCGATTGGCGCTTATCGTAGTATTCGGGTAGCAGTAGATGTTGATCCTCAATAGCGGCTCGACCAAGCGGTTTTAAAACCTTCTTTTTTGGTTCTACTCAGCGGGATTGACTTATTTTTGAGAAACACAGTGCTTTGCGAAAAATTGATAACCTCTTCCAGGTTAATGATATAGGATTTGTGACATCTAAAAAAGTGTTTTTCTGGAATGCGTTGTTGTATGCCTTTCATTGAAGATAAGACGATATACTTATTTTTAGAAGTAACAATCTTTACATAGTCACCCATTGCTTCAATCCATTGGATGGCTGAGAGGGTTATTTTTTCAGTTTTTAAGTTGCATTTGACTTCAACACTTTTTTTAAGTTCAGGATTAACGGGCTTTATACCTAGTCTTTTCTGTTCTATACGTTCCATAGTCAGTTCAAACCTGCCTAAAGTAAAGGGTTTTGGAAGAAAATCTAGAATTCCCAACTCGAACCCCTTGACAGCATGTGTCGATTTTTTAGAAGTAAAAACCACCTGTTTTTGAATCCCGTATTGCTCGATGAATTTAAAGATTTTATCTTCATTTTCAGAGGGATCAATAAGCACTAAATCGGTACTTTCGTATTGCAAAAAGTTCTTTAAATCTGTGAAGTTCGAAAACTCTTTGGTGAGGCTTAAGGAAGAGATTTCTTTCAAACGTTGCCT
>DLQQ01000009.1:1331-4114 GCA_002477625.1 Candidatus Arcticimaribacter sp. UBA7428 | reverse complement strand
TTGCTTATTTTTGCACACTTAAAATTATATAAATATGAATCATTACGAAACTGTTTTCATTCTAAATCCCGTTTTATCTGATGAACAGATAAAGGAAACAGTTAAGAAATTTGAAGACCTTTTGACTGGAAAAGGAGCCAAGTTTGTTAACAAAGAAGACTGGGGGCTAAAGAAATTAGCTTACCCAATTCAAAACAAGAAAAGTGGCTTTTACCACCTTCTCGAATTTACTGCACCTGGAGATGCTATTGGACCTCTAGAAGTAGAATTCAGAAGAGATGAGCGTATCATGCGATACCTTACGGTAAGTCTAGACAAGCATGCGATTGCTTGGGCAGAAAAAAGAGCAAAGAAATCTAAAGCAAAAGCCTAGTAGTTATGTCAAAAATTGAAGAACAATCTAAAGGGAGAAAAGAGGGCGAAATCCGTTATTTAACTCCATTAAATATTGAAACAAACAACAAAAAGAAATACTGTCGTTTTAAACGATCGGGTATTAAATACATCGATTACAAAGACGGAGATTTCTTAATCAAATTTGTTAATGAACAAGGGAAGTTACTTCCTCGTCGTTTGACCGGAACTTCTTTGAAATACCAAAGAAAAGTTTCTGTAGCCGTTAAACGTGCGCGTCATTTAGCTTTAATGCCTTATGTAGGCGATTTATTAAAATAAAAACTTAGATCAATGGAACTTATACTCAGAGAAGATGTACAAAACCTTGGATTTAAGGATGACATCGTAAAAGTAAAAAATGGATATGGCCGTAACTTCTTAATCCCACACGGGAAAGCTGTTATCGCAACTTCTTCTGCTAGAAAAGTACTTGCAGAAAATTTAAAACAACGTGCCTTCAAAGAACAAAAGTTAGTTGATGATGCGAATAAGCTTGGAAAAAAACTTCAAGGTTTTGATGTTAAAATCAAATCTAAAGTTGGAAGTGGTGACAAATTATTTGGTTCTATAGGGAGCCAAGATATTGCTGATGCATTCGAGAAGAATGGTGAAACTATCGAAAAGAAATTCATTACGCTTCCAGGTAAAACAATCAAACGTTTAGGGGCTTATGAAGCTACAGTTCGATTACACAGAGCTGTTGTTGTACAAGTTGCTTTTGAAATTATTGCTGAATAAGCACAATTTCAATTTGCTTAAAAAAATCAGCCCCACTTTTTAAGGTGGGGTTTTTTTATGGAATACAAACGACTATCAACCGAACAATTTGAAGCACTCCATCAGGAGTTCGCTACTTTTTTAGCAGCAAATTCTATTGACAAAAAAGAATGGGATCAGCTCAAGAAACTAAATACTACTCAAGCGGAAAACCTCTTGGATGGGTTTAGTGATTTGGTCTGGAATGACGTACTCAGTAAAAATCTTTATGTTGAACATCTCAACCCCCAGCATTTATTTTTATTTGAATGTTTAGACGAGCAAATGAACCTTGTGCTGGTACAGTCGGAAGATAAAACTCAAGACTTTACAAGCCCAGATGGCTTCAGATGGTTGGAGGCCAATTTGCAATCCGATTCGATTACACTCTTTCAATCTCAAAAAAAATATCAGAACCGAAATCATGATATTTTTGATTTAATACAAAAAGGCGCTCGTATTACGGAAGGGACCTACTTTAAAAGTATCACTTCATTTCTTTCAAATCCTAGTTAAAAAGTAGGATATTTGTTTTAAGTTTAATTAGATTCAACCGAATGAAACCATCCATACCAAAAGGAACCCGAGATTTTTCGCCTAAAGAAGTTGCGCAGCGCAACTACCTAAAGGATGTACTTTCTACCTCTTTTGAAGCCTATGGTTTTGAGCCTATAGAAACCCCTTCTTTTGAAAAAACTTCAACCTTATTAGGGAAATATGGCGAAGAAGGTGATCGTTTGATTTTTAAAATTTTAAACTCAGGGGATAAGCTCAAAAAAGCAAACCTCGAAGCACTGGCAGATGATAAATTGGCTGCTTTTTCAAATTCCTTATCCGAGAAGGCACTTCGCTATGACCTTACGGTACCTTTTGCGCGTTATGTAGTACAACACCAAAACGACATAAGCTTTCCCTTTAAACGCTATCAAATTCAACCCGTATGGCGAGCAGATAGGCCACAACACGGTCGTTTTCAAGAGTTTTTTCAGTGTGATGCCGACACCGTAGGAAGTAAATCGCTTTGGCAAGAAGTTGAGCTCTGTGGTTTATATGATGATGTTTTTGATAAATTAAAACTATCGGGTACCTGCTTGAAAATAAACAATCGAAAAATTTTAGCCGGTATTGCTGAGGTATTGGGTGCATCTGATCAAATTATCGATTTTACGGTTGCCCTTGACAAACTTGATAAGATTGGACAAGAGGGTGTTATAAACGAATTATTGAACAAAGGATTTTCTTCCGAATCCGTAGATAAAGTACTTCCTTTGATGGGCTTAGCTGGTACTTATTCATCAAAGTTGGAAACACTATCTGCCTTCCTGAAAGACTCAGAAATTGGCTCAAAGGGNNTCGATATCGACGTTACGCTCGCACGTGGCCTCAATTACTACACCGGCTGTATTTTTGAAGTTGCAGCTCCAGAAGCTGTAAAAATGGGCTCTATTGGTGGAGGTGGTCGTTACGATGATCTTACGGCTGGTTTCGGTTTAAAAGATACCAGTGGCGTAGGGATCTCTTTTGGTTTCGATCGCATCTATTTGGTTTTAGAGGAATTGAATCTATTTCCTGCTTCTGCTCAAAACGGAACACAAGTTCTTTTTGCTAACTTCGGTGAAGAATATGCTTTG
>DLQQ01000009.1:0-1215 GCA_002477625.1 Candidatus Arcticimaribacter sp. UBA7428 | reverse complement strand
CTGATGAGCACGCAAACAATAGTTTTGTTCTAAAAAATATGGAATCCGGGATACAGACTACCCATGCGTTGGATCAGTTTCTAGAAACGATCCGTACGGTTCTCTAAGGCTGATTAATTAGTTAAGAAAGAATATACCCCTGAATTACTTTTGTTTCCATCAGCATCCACCGCAATAACCTTCCAGCTATAGGTAGTACTGTTTTCTACTGCCACGATTAAAGCTGTTGTTGGGCCTTCAGCATTTACTTGCTGCAGCAGTGTAGTCGCATCGGCTGTATCCAAATAGAGTTCGTAATAATCCAAGTCCCCATCAACATCCGATCCATTCCATGTCAACGTAATATTGCCATCAATAGGAGTAACAGACGATCCTGATCTGGGCGCTAATAATTCGGAAGGAAAAGGGGTATAATTCGTAATACCTGTACCTGCTAAATAAAACTTCCAAGAAACACTAGAAGCAGGTTCACTGCCTTCTTCTCCAACTGCAGTAATGTTCCAAGAATAAGGTGTTCCTGTCAACAAAGTTGCACTGTAGGATGTTCCAGAAGTATTGAAACTTTCTTTTTGATTCGTACTCAGGTTTTTTATATCCAAACGGTAGCTTTCTGCGTTTTGAGCAGCATTCCAACGAAACTCCAAACTACTTTGGGAATCGTTGATCGAGGTTCCCTCTAAACAGGTTTCCTCATTGATTGGGAAACTCAACGAAGGAGTACTCGGGTTTAAAGGAGCTGGTGTACTAGAACAACTCCATAACACTAATGTAAAACCTAAAAGAACGCTTAATGATTGTATAGTCTTCATATGCATTATTCTTTAATGACGATTTGAGATTGATTTACACTTGCATTGGTAACCTTAACAACATAACTTCCCGTTGTTAGGTTCGAAGTGTCGATATACAGGGTTCGATCCATTATGGTTAAGGCATAGTGTTGAGAAGTGATTATTCTTCCATCGTTGGAATAAAGTTCAATACTCGCATCCAATTCTTCTCCACCAACATAGATCGCTAACATCTCATCGAACGGATTTGGTGCAACAACTACAGTGTCTGAATTGAAATACGATTGCTCAAAAATTCCTTGACAGGCTATTCCTGTTGAAATAGAAACCGTATTGACTCCTTTATCTAGGGTAAGAGTATAATCGCTTTGGGTCGTTTGTTTGGTTATTCCATTGTGGGTAATGGAATAACTGCTTCCTCCTG
>DLQQ01000048.1:445-2958 GCA_002477625.1 Candidatus Arcticimaribacter sp. UBA7428 | reverse complement strand
GGAACTAATGCAACAAATTTATAAAGCAAGAAAAGCTGTTTATACAGAGGATATCATTCGACTACTGATTTTTGCAGTAACGGTTGGTGGGATCTTATGGGCCTTTGCCCTTCAAAAGTTAAAATCAAATACAGCTTTAGCACTTGTTATACTTTTACTCCTTATCGACTTAGGTGGTATATCGAATCGTTATTTGAATCGAGATTTATTTACAACTAAGTCGCGTTTAAAAACGGCATTTAGTATGTCAAATGCAGATCGATCAATTTTAAAAGATACAAGCCGCTATAGAGTTTACGAATCTGGATTGCGATTAGCAGGCGCTAGAACTTCCTATTTCCATAACGCTGTTGGGGGATATCACGGTGCGAAACCGAGACGCTATCAAGAAGTTTTTGAATTATTTGAAACGCTGCAACGGGAAGAGATTTTAAACATTCTAAATGTAAAATACGTTCTTTATGAAAGTGAAGAAGGAGGGTTGAAGCCACTCATGAATCCCGAAAACCTTGGAAATGCATGGTTTGTTGAAACGCTTACACAGACTGCTTCACCAGATGAAACCTATCAGAAATTAGCTACAATTGATTTTTCAAAAGAAGCGGTGAGTGAATCCTTGAGTATACACGATATTCCAAAAAGCTACGCATCCGATTCATTGGCATCGATATCTTTGACGCATCACGAACCGGGATACCTTCGTTACACTTCACAAGCGTCAGAAGCATCATTTGCAGTATTCTCAGAAATGCATTACCCAACAGGATGGATTGCTACCATCGATGGTGTTGAACAGCCTCATTATAATGTGAATTATATTTTAAGAGGTATGCCCATTCCAAAAGGTACGCACCTTATAGAATTTGTTTTTGATCCTCCTGTTGTTCGTTTAGGTGGAAGAATTCAATGGATGAGTTTCCTTGTTTTTATGATTTTATTAGCTTTTGGGATACGAACTAAGTTCAAAAGCAGTATCTTATAGCTATGGGAATTATTGCTCGTCAATCCTTTTATAACATCCTCAGTATCCTCTTTGCTTTTGCTCTAGGAGGGATCAACACCATTGTGTTTTATCCTCGTGTTATAGGCCCCGAATTTCACGGTCTCATTGGAGCTCTTTTAGCGAATTCAAACATCATACAACCCTTGTTTGCTTATGGAATACAGTTCACTATAATCAAGTATTATTCTGCCTGTACAAGCAAACGCGAGCAAGATAATTTACTTGTATTCTCTATCCTCTTGCCTTTGGTGGTTATTCTACCCTTAGTAGGTTTGGTATATCAATACGACTTCATCAGTGCTTTTGTTTTTTCTGAAGATTCTCCTGCTGGAGACTTTTTGTTTCTAATTTTTAGCATTGCAACGGCAACAGCTTATTTCGAAATCTTTTACAGCTGGTTGCGCATTCAAAAAAAGACGGTCTTTGGTAATTTTTTAAAAGAAGTTTATCAACGAGTAATGATTACCGTTTTATTAACGTTTTACTTTTTGGGATGGCTCGACTTTGATGGCTTTATAGTGGCTCTGATTGTAGGTTATTTTTTGCGCTTGCTGCTCATAGTGAGTTATGCCTTGTGGGTATACCGACCGGAGGTTCATTTTGAACTTCCAGAAAACCTCAAAGTATTGTTGCGTTATTGCAGCTATATTTTTTTAACAGGCTTCTCTGCTAGTATTATTTTGGACTTGGATAAGTCCATGATTGAGCAATTGCTCAAACCAGAATACGTTTCTTTTTATATGGTGGCAATTTTCATTGCCGCTGTTATTGACGCGCCCTCTCGTGCCATGGTACAAATTGTAAGCCCAATGGTTGCTGAGGCACTGAACACGAAGAATAGCGTACGTTTAGAAGAGCTGTTGAAGAGAAGTTCCTTAAACCTATTGCTTGTCTCCGGCTTGCTGTTCGTTTTGATTACGACCAATCTGGATGATATTTATCGTTTAATTGAATTATTAAACGCACAACAAGGCTATGCAGCTGGTTTGCCGATCATTTTACTGATTTCTTTTTCCAAGCTATTTTCAGCCTCCTTAGGATGCTTAAACAACATCATCACCAATTCTGAATACTATCGCTATCTGCTCATCTTTTCGGTGGCAGCAGCCTCTTTAGCAGTGATCTTGAATATTCAATTCATTCAAAGTTATGGTTTTGTTGGTGCTGCACTTGCAACCTTGATTGTCGTTACCCTTTTTAACTTCCTAAAAATTGTATTGGTTTATTCTAAATTTAAGATTCATCCCTTTGGAATAAAATCCATCTGGGTTTTATTATTAATACTAATATTATACGGAGTTTTCTTCAACATCAATTTGGATTTTCACCCCATACTTTCGGTTACAATAAAGGCTACTCTAGTGGGTGCCTTGTACTTGGGAGTGAGTTATTTTTTAGGTTTATCTGAAGAAGTAAACCGAGTGATTGATCGTTTACTGAAAAAATAATAGCCTGCAGTTTCCTACAGGCTATTAAAACAAAATCATTAAACCAATAATCTAATTATGAA
>DLQQ01000048.1:0-368 GCA_002477625.1 Candidatus Arcticimaribacter sp. UBA7428 | reverse complement strand
TCAGATAGGCACCAGTAAAAGATCCTTTGATTTTTGATAGGGCTTCGGGTGTTCCTTCTCCCAGAACTGTTCCCCCTTTATTTCCGCCTTCTGGTCCCAAATCAATAACATGATCAGCGCATTTGATCAAATCAATATTATGTTCTACAACAATGAGTGAATGTCCTTTTTCTAGAAGCGCTTCAAAAGAAGTTAGTAGTTTTTTGATGTCGTGAAAATGAAGCCCGGTTGTGGGTTCATCAAAAATAAATAGGATCTTATCTCGGTGATCTCCCTTTCCAATGAAAGAAGCGAGTTTAATTCGTTGTGCTTCTCCCCCTGAAAGAGTAGCAGAAGACTGTCCAAGAGAGACATAGCCTAAGCCTACC
>DLQQ01000091.1:769-4036 GCA_002477625.1 Candidatus Arcticimaribacter sp. UBA7428 | reverse complement strand
GAAATTTTGCAAAAGCAAGAATATTTAGTTTGTTTCTTTTTTTCATTCAATCCTATTTCTATCAACTTGATATTCGTTGTTTTGCTTAATTATAGTAGGGGCTAGTTTTTTTTCGAATCCCGAAAAATTTCTTTTCTTTTTTTAAAAATTAGTACCAAAGAACTTGGATAGATCCCACAAGAGGGAGATCCTATAGGATAGGAGTAGGTGTAGCTTTTTCATGGTATTGATACAGATTTGGGTTCTGTTTTTCAAATATAATAAAAATAATAAACCGCTTATAATGAAGTTTTTAATTTTTATTATTGAAGAGAAAAGGGCGTTTTATTGGTTCTTGTCTATAACCATGATTTTCACCTTTTGGTTGTTGGATATATCGAGTTAAACCCTCCTTGTTTGTATCCGTGTATAACTTGGTTTGAAAATAATTTCTTCCCTTTAAAGATTCTGTTATAGGAGTTATTTTACTGCTCTTTTAATTGGGATTGCACTTGGTTTAATGGTAAGAATTGTATTAATTTTGAACAAGAGTTTTTATAACGTACATTTCTTGAAGATCGAGGATTAAAGTAGCAGACTTCATTAAATAATAACGACTCTGGCATAGGTGTTGTCTTTTTTATAAGAGGCGTGATTTAAAAAAAACGTGACCGAATACTTTTTTGAATTTGATGTTCAAATAATACGGTGGTTAGAAAGAACAAAATAGAATGATTAATATTAATTTAATATCGAAAAAGAGCGGTTTATAAAGAATTTAGATAGTTTTATCCAATTATTCAAATTAACCCAAAACAAACCAATACACTAAATAATAAAACGTAAGATTATGAATGCACATACAAAAGAAACACAAGATTTAATGACACCTAGCTCAGCTTTAGCGGCCTTGAAGGCGGGGAATGACAGATTCTTAAAAGGGAATCAAGTTACTAGAAACCTAAACCAACAGGTAGATCAAACCAGTGGAGGACAATTTCCTTTTGCTACCGTTTTGCATTGTATCGATTCCCGTGTATCGGCTGAGCATATTTTCGATCAGGGGATTGGCGATTTATTCAGCATTCGAATTGCAGGAAACTTTGTAAACGAAGATATTTTAGGAAGCATGGAATTTGCTTGTAAACTAGCGGGTACCAAGGTTCTTGTTGTACTTGGGCACACGGCCTGTGGCGCAATCAAAGGAGCTTGTGATCATGCACGTTTGGGGAACCTTACCGCATTGATCAATAAACTGGAGCCAGCAGTAGAGGCGGTTGATGCTCCTGCAGAAGCAGATTTAAGAAATTCATTGAACAGTGATTTTGTCAATGCAGTTGCTGCTAAAAATGTGCTGATGACCATCGATAATATCCGAAGCCAAAGCCCTATTATAAAAGAAATGGAAGCAGATGGCGCTATTCAAATCGTTGGGGGTATGTACGATATCGCAACAGGAAATGTCAATTTCTATGAATAAGAAGCTAAGTGTATTGATGGCAGCATTAGCGTTTATGCTCATGCTGCCTACTTTAACTCAGGCTCAAGACAGTGATTTTGGGAATTGGTTGATTTACATAGGAAGTAAAAAACTGAATAGCAAGTGGAACATGCACCATGAAATTCAATACCGAAACTACAACGCCATAGGCGACCTAGAACAACTGTTGTTGCGAACGGGAATAGGCTATAACCTCACCGAAAACAACAACAACTTACTTTTGGGGTACGGTTTTATCGCATCGGAGAATTATGTGGGCGACAGCGATAATAAAAATATGGTAAACGAACATCGAATTTTTCAGCAGTTTACGGCCAAACAAAAGCTAGGCGCAATAGGATTGACCCACCGCTATCGTTTTGAACAACGTTTTGTTGAATCAGATTTCAAAGCGCGTTTGCGTTATTTTTTAGCCCTTAAAATTCCTTTAGCCAAAGCAAAGAAAGTGGAAGAGGGAGAAGAGCAGCAGCCCTCTAAATTTTACCTATCTGCCTATAACGAGGTATTTCTAAATACCCAATCTTCTGTGTTCGATCGCAACCGAGTTTATGGTGGTTTGGGTTACCAGCTGAACAAAAATGTACGCATCGAAGCGGGTTATATGAATCAGATTTTTGAAGCTAGCAGTAGGGATCAGTTCAACCTGATCACCTTTGTGAATTTCTAAATCCGTATCTTTTTTAGAATTCGACCAATAGGGCTTTCAGTCTGTTTTAGCTTTCGTTGGTAAACATGGGTATACCGTTTGGTCTTGGTAGTGTTATGTCCTAATAGTTGCTGTATGAAGCGGATATCGGTACCACTATCCAATAGATGAGTGGTAAAAGAATGTCTTAGAAAAGTCAAACTTACTTTTATAATGGGTTCAAGTCGATGTGTGTCCGGTATAAGCCGCAGGTTTTTCATGACATAGAACAGATTTGGGAGCTGTTGTTCAAAATATAATAAAAAAAACTAAAACCCTCAACAAGAGAGCCTTTGATAAAGAATATAGGCTTCCGATCTTCTAGGTCATGGTTTATACCACAGAGGAGACACAGCCATCTTCTGTGCATTTGAGTCGAGCATTACTTTTTTAAGGGATCGGTGCTTTTTACAAGGTCAAAGGCTTGCAGCAAATTGTGAGAATACCTGTTTGTGCAGTTCAAGGTTCAGCTTAGGCGATATGGACACACGAACGATATAATCCTTGTCACCTTCTTTTGTGGTGCCTTGTGTAGAAGTAGCCGGAACGGTCCAATAACAACCCTTGAGTTGTCCATAACTCACACAAAACTTACTTTCGTTTGGGATTTCAGTAATCATCAAATGGATCAACTTGAGATTCAGCGCACGCTTATGTGCTTCTTTTTCTTCGGCTGTATGGCCTTGGGTGGGCAGGTCTAGGGAAAACACAGAAGGGGTAAAGCCTAAGTGGGCTAGCTCTTCTGAAACAAAATTTATTTTTGCGCTGGGTAGTGTTTTATGGATGTGGTTTACAAAGGCACGGGTGTTCCGATATGCCTCCAGAATTCGTTGCTTCATCGAAGGCATTTGTACTGCCAAAAATTCCATTTGAAGTGGGGTTGCTTCGTTGTCGCAGAGTTGGAGGTGTAGCTCAATTTTTTCCATCAAAGCCGCTGTTGTTGTATTTCCAATGCAATAACCTGCGGTACAGAGTCCACCACTTGGAAATTTTGAACCACTCACATAGGAAATGGTTCGTATGGAAGACAGTACAGCCCCTGTTCCTAAAAAGTGAAGGTTAGGACAAAAGGTCTGGTCTAAAATAAATACGGGATCAATTG
>DLQQ01000091.1:348-630 GCA_002477625.1 Candidatus Arcticimaribacter sp. UBA7428 | reverse complement strand
CATATCGTTACCACCGTCAACGGGCAAATCGACCACTGCCACATTGTCGATGCAGGCAGCAACGCGCCGGGCCTGATCGTTGGTGCCGCCGTAACAGTTGGGTGGCACAATGAATTTGATGTCTTTTCCTTTATGGTTTTCTTGTGCATCGTGAATAAGTCCCATCATGATGGCATATTGGATGGATAGCCCACTCGAACCAACAACGGCTTTTGTCATGGAACCCGTAATCTCTGCAATGGCTTCTAGAACGTTTGTTTTATTTGTTTCAAGATTGTCATT
>DLQQ01000091.1:0-327 GCA_002477625.1 Candidatus Arcticimaribacter sp. UBA7428 | reverse complement strand
GTTTCAGCAAAAGGTTGCTTTATAAGGCTTCTGAGGACCGTTAGGCAATTGGCAGGAGTCATGGCAATGGTCTCTCGTCTGCGTACATGTTGAATTTCTGAAATATAACATGCACGCTGCGACCCATTGACCAATACGACACTCCCTAGTTGGGGATGCCGGTTGATCAAAAAATCAATATTGGCCTTGAGTTCCAAACTATTAAGATCGGCTTGTTGCGTAATGAAAAGTGTACTGCCATCAAATGCAGTAACAGCATTTGCCGTATCTACCTTTTGTAATTCAAATTGATAGCCGTATACCTGTTGTAATATTTTTGGATTAAAT
>DLQQ01000053.1:2604-7683 GCA_002477625.1 Candidatus Arcticimaribacter sp. UBA7428 | reverse complement strand
CCATTGGCAAAGGTATAACCTTTCATATGACAAATCCCTCTTCTGATTGGAGTTATTAGTTCCAGTTTAAAAATCAAGGTGTCTCCGGGATAAACAGGGTTTTTAAATTTCACATTATCTATTTTCATAAATAATGTCAAATAGTTTTCGGGGTCAGGAACAGTATTCAAAACCAATACTCCTCCGACTTGAGCCATTGCTTCTACTTGCAATACTCCTGGCATTACTGGAGCGCCTGGAAAATGACCCACGAAGAAAGGCTCATTCATAGTCACATTTTTCAAGCCTATTACATGTGTTTTTGATAATTCAAAAATCTTATCCACTAATAAAAATGGCGGTCTATGTGGCAATATTTTCATGATGTCATTGACATTCATCAATGGCGGTTGGTTGATGTCAATATTAGGGGGGGCATTCAGACGCTTTTCTAATTTAATGATCTTCGAAAGCTTACGAGCAAACTCAACATTTACTTTGTGACCGGGTTTACGGGCAATTACTTTTCCACGAATACGTCTTCCTACCAAAGCGAGGTCACCGATTATGTCCAATAACTTGTGACGGGCAGCTTCATTGGGGTGGTGCAACGATAGATTATCTAAGATTCCATTGGGTTGAACCGATATATGTGTTTTATTAAACGCTTCCTTTAAACGTTCCATTGTTGCGTCTGATAAGGGTTTATCTACATAAACAATGGCGTTGTTTAGATCACCTCCTTGTATTAAACCATTCTCAAGTAACATTTCCAATTCGTGAAGAAAACTAAAGGTTCTTGAAGAAGAAATTTGCTCTACATACTCGTCTAGATGTTCTAAGGAAGCGTTTTGAGTGCCTAATACTTTAGTGCCAAAGTCGACCATGGTAGTCACTTGGTAATTATCCCAAGGGATCAAGGTCATTTCACTTCCAGATTCTTCGTCTCTGTAATGTATTATTTCTTTTACAATATACTCATTGCGCTCTTCTGCTAATTCTACGGTTTCAGCTTGTTGTAAAGCTTCTACAAAAAACTTAGACGATCCGTCCATAATAGGAGGTTCAGATGCACTGAGCTCTATTAAACAGTTGTCTATCTGAAGTCCTACCAAGGCAGACAATACGTGCTCAGATGTTTGAATTTTAACATNNAAATTGGTACCTCTTTGTGTGTTGGTGACATATTGAACGTCTGCCTCAATGGTGGGTTGACCTTTGAGATCGGTCCTTTTGAATATATATCCCGTATTAGCAGCAGCAGGCTTGAATGTTAAAATTACATTTTTTCCAGTATGCAGGCCGACGCCCTCTAAAGTGATTTCTTTAGCTATTGTTGTTTGTAATGTAGGTTTATTCTCCATTTTTCTTTTTTTCAATTAGATCGAGGCGTTTGATGATTTTGGGTAGGTTTTTAAAATGAACGTATGACTTACTGTAACTATTAAAATCAAATGCTGGAGTACCCTGAAGCATTGCGTCATCGTTAAAGTTACGGGTAACACCTGTTTGACCTTGTATCTGAACACGATCCCCTATTTTTAAATGGCCCGCAAATCCTACCTGACCACCGACAACACAAGATTCTCCGATTTTAGTTGAACCAGCAATACCAACAAGTGCTGCAATAACTGTATTTTTTCCAATTTCAACATTATGTGCAATTTGAATTTGGTTATCTAGTTTCACACCATCATTTATAACAGTTGCACCAAGTGTGGCACGATCTATAGTGGTATTCGCACCAATATCTACGTTATTCCTAATACGAACAATTCCCGTTTGCGGCACTTTCTTGTAAACACCATCTTTTTGCGGTGCAAACCCAAAACCTTCAGACCCAATCACACAGCCGGAATGGATTACACAGTTTTCACCAATTTCAGTTCGGGACAGTATTCGTGCACCATTGAGAATTACTGTTCCAGAGCCGATAACCACACCTTCTCCGATAAAACATTGAGGATGTATCTTTACCTGGGTTCCAATACGAACATTTTTCTTGATAACCGTAAACTCTCCGACATAACATGAGTCATCGATTGAAACACTCTCGTGAATAGATACCGGTTGGGTTATTCCTTTTTCTTCAGAATCTAGGGTGTTGTAGTATTCTAAAAGCATAGAAAACCCTTGGTAAGCGTCTGGAACACGAATGAGCGTAGATTCTACCTCATTTTCTAAAACCAAGTCCTGATTAACGATAACAACAGAGGCTGCAGTTTCGTACAGGAAAGGGGTGTATTTTTTGTTAGCCAAAAAGGTTAGAGAACCCGCAGTACCCTCTTCAATCTTAGAGAGTTGATGAACTTCTATGTCAGGATTACCCTCGATAGATCCGTTCAAAATACCAGCAATTTGTTTAGCGGTAAATTTCATTGCTGCAAAAGTATAAAAATTAGCTTAGAAACTGGGCTTTGCAAAGCAGAGATAAAATTTTGATTCTACGTTTGAAAATGAATTTCCTACAAATAATTCTGAATGCTCTTGTAGCGAGCTGACTTCCCCTGACTTTGTCAAGATCTTTATCGTCTTGGTATCAGGAACATAGGCTTGATTGGATATCCCTCCCGTAAAAACATAATTATCTAATTCTTCATTTGATAGTTTCCATGGAGAGAGTAAGGATTTTTTTTCTTCAATCTGTTCCAATTTAAAGGGCGTATTCTGAATCCTAATTTTCAATAGGTTTCGATTCAATATCCTACTCGATAAATCACGCAATACAAAATCGGAATGGTGTTGCCACTCTTTTAATGCTGCTAAAATATCGTAATCGTCAAGTAATGCGAATCGATCTATAAGTTCCGAGGTATTGATTGCCTTTACATCGTGGTTCAAAAAATAGGCTAAAGAGTTTGATGTTTTTAATTCTACTCCTTCTTTAAAAAGTTTACGCGCATGAATTAAAATTCGCTCCAAGAGCAACTCGGCGACCAGACTAGTTTTGTGCAAATAAACTTGCCAGTACATCAGACGTCGAGCAATTAGGAACTTTTCAACAGAATGCATGCCTTTTTCTTCAATAACCAACTGATCATCAATTACACTGAACATGGTAATGATCCGCTCTGAGTTGATGTTGCCTTCTGTAGCTGCGGTGTAAAAACTGTCTCGCTTAAGATAATCCATCCGATCCAAATCAATTTGTCCTGAAACCAACTGATGCATAAACTTCTTTGAGTATTCATTTTTGAAAATTGAAATTGCCAGGCTTAATGCGCCATCAAACTCCTTGTTTAATACTGACATAAATTCTAACGACAATGACTCGTGGTGCACCCCTACCACAATACTGTTTTCCATGGCGTGTGAAAAAGGTCCATGCCCAATGTCGTGAAGTAAAATCGCAATTTGCATTCCAATTCCCTCTTCTTCTGTGATTTGAACCCCTTTGGTTCTAAGGGTGGAAATTGTTTTTTGCATTAAATGAACACAGCCTATGGCATGTTCAAAGCGGCTGTGACGTGCGCCAGGATATACCAAGGAAGAAAGTCCCATTTGCGTAATTCTCCTTAAACGCTGAAAAAACTTATGCTCTAATAATTTAAAAATTATGGGGGCATTGATATGAATAAATCCGTAAATTGGATCGTTTAATAAGGTCAATTTTTGATTTATCTTCAAGTTGCTAATTTTTAACAAATATAATGAATCCAGAGGCAATCCAAATCTTATGGGTCGACGATGAAGTTGACCTCCTCAAACCACACATCCTTTTTCTCCTCGACAAAGGCTATCAAATCACGCCTTGTAACAATGGTTTAGATGCCATTGACCTTGTACAGCAAAGTCATTTTGAAGCCGTACTGTTGGATGAGAACATGCCTGGACTCAGTGGATTAGAGACCTTGTCTCAAATAAAGAGTAAGCAACCCGAACTTCCTGTAATCATGGTTACTAAGAACGAGGAAGAACACATCATGGAAGATGCAATCGGTTCCAAAATATCAGATTATTTAATAAAACCAGTTAATCCGAATCAAATTTTACTCTCTCTGAAAAAGAACCTATTGCACAAGGGTTTAATCGCAGAAAAAACTACGAGAAACTACCAGCAAGAATTTCGCAAAATCAGCATGGAACTGATGGATCTGAGTACCGCAGATGAATGGGCGGCGTTTTATCAGAAAATGATTTTCTGGGAATTGGAGCTAGAATCGCTTGTAGATACTGGAATGATGGAGATTTTCGAAAGTCAAATAAAAGAAGCAAATTCTTTATTTTCGAAGTTTATATCCAAATCCTATGAACACTGGATGAATGATCCTGAAGCTGCGCCCGAATTATCACACACCCTTTTTAAGAATAAAGTAAAACCGCTATTAAAGGAAAATAAACCTACTCTCTTATTGGTGATTGATAACCTCCGAATGGATCAGTGGAAGACCATTGAACCCCTCCTAACTGATTTTTATCAAAAAGAAAAAGAAGAAGCCTACTACAGCATACTGCCAACTGCCACTCAATATGCGCGCAATGCCTTATTCTCGGGTTGTACCCCTCTAAAAATTTCAGAGCTTTATCCACAGTGGTGGAAAAACGATACCGATGAAGGTGGCAAAAATTTATTTGAAAAAGAGCTTTTACAGGCCCAATTAAAACGATTGAATATTGAAGGTAAGATGAGTTATCACAAGATAACCAATTTAAAAAATGGGAAACTACTCGCAAAAACCCTAAACAATCATAAAGATGAAAAGTTAACCGCTGTAGTTTACAATTTTGTAGATATGATTTCTCATGCAAAATCCGAAATGGAAATCATCAAAGAATTGGCATCGGACAATAAGGCATATCGATCATTAACAGCAAGTTGGTTTAAAAATTCGCCTTTGTTTGAAATACTTTCAGAAGCCAGAAAGCTGGACTTTCAACTGATTATCACTACGGATCATGGAACAATAAATGTAGTTCAACCCATTGAAGTAGTTGGAGACAAAGAATCGAGTGTAAACTTGCGCTACAAAACAGGAAGAAGCTTATCCTTCCCTGCTAAAAAAGTATTTGAAATCGATCAGCCGGAGAAAATTCAACTTCCAAAAATCAATTTAAATAGTACTTACATCTTCGCATTGGATTACAATTACTTTGTTTACC
>DLQQ01000053.1:0-2547 GCA_002477625.1 Candidatus Arcticimaribacter sp. UBA7428 | reverse complement strand
TATAATTCCTTTTGTAGTTTTACAGCCGAAAAAGTAATTACTCATGATTCGAGAATTCAAGTTGAAAGATATTGACGCAATAGCGGAGGAACTCAGCACACGCATTTGTCATCCAATAGTATTGTTTGATGGCTCTATGGGAATGGGAAAGACGACCTTGATAAACGCACTCTGTAAGCAATTGGATAGTATTGATCCTGTCAGCAGTCCTACATTTTCCTTAGTCAATGAATATAAAACAAAGGAAGGGAAATCAATTTTCCACTTTGATTGCTACCGTCTCGAATCCCCTGAAGAGGCCTATGATTTTGGAGCAGAAGAGTATTTAGACTCCGGCTCTACCTGTTTGATTGAATGGGCAGAGCGAATTCATTCCCTACTTCCCAAGGAAGTTCATCGCATTAAATTAGACTATGTCGATCAAAATACTCGTAAAATAGCATTTAGCTAAGAGAAAGAGTCTTATTTTTGCACAAAGAAATTAGATGAGTTTTATCAAAAGGTTAGGATATTATTTGGGTGGGTTTTCTGCTGGGTTGATTTTTTTAGCATTTTTTTTAAATGGCAAACGAACCCAATGCAATTACGGCCCTAATGCAAGAGTCCTAAACAATCTTTCTAAGAAAGAATGGGTTTATGCTCCAGGTGTTTCTCAATCGTTTATTTTAGACTCCCTTACCATTCAAGCACTAATTAAAAATGGTGATGTAGATTTTGACTTAAGCGAAATTGAAAAGGATAGTTGTAAAATATACATGATTGAAACAGAGCTGAAACTAAGAGAATATGATTTGAAAGTTGAAAATTGTGCAAGGACCGCAACAATTTTATCAATAAGAGTTTCAGATTAATAAGATGAAGAAATAAATTTTTACAAAAAAAAGCAGCTCAAAAATTGAACTGCCCTTTCATAAATAAAAATATAATCAATGAAATCCATTACTGCAAAGGGATACAAGGTAGAATTTACTGAAAAACAGTATATTATATTAAATGAATTTTTAAATTCACGTCAATATTCTTCCGTTTTTGTTCTTGCAGATTCCAATACTGAAGAACATTGTCTTCCGCTATTTTTGAGCAATTTGTCAACCGAATCTAGCATTGAAATAATTTCTATTGATGCTGGAGAGGAAAACAAGCATATTGAAACCTGTTCTGGAGTTTGGAGTGCACTCTCTGAGCTTGGTGCAGATCGCAAAAGTATCCTCATAAATTTAGGTGGAGGCGTTGTTACCGACTTGGGAGGATTTGTTGCTTCAACATTTAAACGTGGAATTGACTTTATTAACATCCCTACTACCCTACTATCTATGGTTGATGCGTCAGTAGGTGGAAAAACAGGAGTTGATCTCGGCGCTTTAAAAAATCAGGTTGGCGTGATTGTAAACCCAAAAATGGTTCTTGTAGACCCTCAATACATAGATACATTGCCTTCTGAGGAATATAGAAGTGGATATGCCGAGATGTTGAAACACGGATTGATTCAAGATAATGCCTATTGGAACCATTTAAAAGACTTTAAAAAAATATCATCTGAAGACATTAAAGAATTAATTCATCATTCGGTTGGTATTAAGAACAAGGTAGTTCTAGAAGATCCATACGAACATGGGCTCAGAAAGATTCTTAATTTTGGTCACACCCTCGGACACGCCATAGAATCGTATTGCTTAACCCAAGAGGATAAGACCACCTTATTACACGGGGAGGCGATTGCGATTGGAATGATTTTAGAAGCCTATCTTTCGACAAAGCTTACAGGACTAAGGCAAGAAGAAAGCGATGAAATCAAAACAGTTTTCAACTCCATTTACCCAAAAATAGATTTTACTCCAAATGAAATTGAAGCCATTCTTTCGCTTTTACAATACGATAAAAAGAACAGTCACGGAAAGGTGAAGTTTGTTTTGCTAGAAGCAATTGGAAAACCGGTCACAGACATAGGAGTTCCAGTCGCTCTATTTCAGGCCTCGTTCGACTACTACAAACAGTAAGTCTTTAACAAGAATTTCTACTCGCGTTGATGTTTCCAAAAAGGGAACGGGTTACAAGCTTTTCATAAATCGCTAGTTGATCATCATTCAGCTCATTTGTTTTTTTCAATTCATGAATAGAACTCAGTGCATATTGCTGTATGGTCAACAAGGGCTGTACAATTGCTTCCCTCATTTCAATAGAATGCTTCCCTGCGGGCTGATCTTCCATCAGTTCCGAATAGCCAGTAAGCTTTAGAAGCATGGCTTTGGTCAGTATGTACTCATCATGAATGATGTTCCAAAAGCTACCAAACTCCTCGTCTTCTCCTATGTGGGCAGTAAGTTTGAAGAACGATTTAGTCAAACTCATCATACTGTTTGCTATGAGAGTTCTGAAAAAGGCAGAATTTTGGTACAAAGAGTCTACTTTGTCAAATTCCCCACGTTCATCAAATGCCAAGATTGCGGTTCCAACACCATAAAAGCCGGGAACATTTTGTTTAGACTGACTCCAACTCCCTACAAAAGGAATTGCTCTTAAGTCAGAAAAATTAAGCTCCTTAGAATT
>DLQQ01000090.1 GCA_002477625.1 Candidatus Arcticimaribacter sp. UBA7428 | reverse complement strand
TTTTTAGGCTACCAATCATTCATCATTGATGCATTAGCCGATGAATCAACAAACACGGCTTATATAAGTAATGTAAGCCCAGAGTCAGAGGGGTATTTTCATGAATATGTAACTCAAAGAAGCGGTGGGATCAAAAAGTATACTTTCAATTTTAGTGGAGAATATTTAAACAAGTACCATGTGGGTATCAACATCAATTCCCACAAATTAGAATATCGTGAGTTAAATAATTTTTATGAAAGTAATTATTCAAACACCTCCACTCTCAATACCTTTCGTTTTAACAATGAGCTTCTGTCTTTTGGCGATGGGTTCTCTTTTCAAGTGGGCGCAATTGCTAAACTGAATAAGCAGATTCGATTCGGATTAAGCTATGAAAGTCCTACTTTGTTCTCTATCAAAGAGGAAACCACTCAGTTTGTGGCAAGTAATGATGGGAATAATATTACAATAGAACCTGATGTAATCAATATTTATCCCGAATATCGCTTCAAAACCCCATCGAAGTACAGCGGAAGTTTTGCCTATGTTTTTGGACTAAAAGGATTGATCAGTGTTGACTACACTCAAGTAAACTACGATAAAGCACAATTCGACGAACCTAATGATGATTTTCTAAACCAGGAAAACGAGGTCATTATTCAGAACGTAAATGCAGCTGGTGTCCTCAGAGTTGGTGGTGAATACCGCTTTGGAAATTGCAGTATTCGTGCCGGATATATTAAGCAAGGTGCTACTCTAAAAAACTTTGACAACAGCAGTTCTACCAAAAGTATTGGCGGAGGAATCAATTTTGGAGGAAGCTCCCTAGATTTGAGTATTGTAAGCAGTGAATTTAGAGGCCAACAACAACTTTTTTCTACGGGTCTAACAGATGCTATTGATCTTAAAAGAGAACGTTTTACCATCGGATTGACCTACACGCTTAAATTATAATAAAACTCCTGTATCTAAAAAGGGATATGCTCCAAAAAATCTAGCATAAATGATTATCTTTGTGAGACTTTAAAGATACTATGATAGTGAATAATTCCTTAGAAGAAACGATCGATGCTTATGGCGATGATCATGTAGGTAGTAGTGCTACCACGCCCTTACGTGCTAATGCTTTTGAGCTCAGCAACCCAAAAAAGGTAGAATTAATACAAGAAAAAGTTGCGGAAATCCTCGAAATTCTTGGGATGGACTTAACAGACGACAGCATTAAAGGAACTCCAAAACGGGTTGCTAAAATGTATGTCAATGAGATTTTTGGTGGGCTCCACCCCGACAAAAAACCAAAAGCTTCAACTTTTAGCAACAAATATAAATATGGTGAAATTCTCGTAGAGAAAAACATCACCCTATACTCCACTTGTGAGCATCACTTACTTCCTATCGTTGGTAAAGCTCATGTAGCCTATATCTCAAAAGGTACCGTAGTTGGTTTATCCAAGATGAATCGGATTGTACAATACTACGCTCAGCGCCCACAAGTACAAGAACGTCTTACCTTACAAATTGTAGAAGAACTCAAACAAGTTTTAGGCACAGAAGATGTGGCTTGCGTTATAGATGCAAAGCACCTATGTGTAAACTCTAGAGGGATTCGTGATATTAGCAGTAGCACGATTACTTCAGAATTTGGAGGGCTATTTAAAAAGAAAGAAACCAAACGCGAATTTTTGGATTATATCCAACTCGACACTGAATTCTAATGCAGCAGCTTTCTGTATACAATTCCCTCAGCGGAAAAAAAGAAATTTTTACGCCCATCACACCTAACTATGTGGGTATGTATGTTTGCGGTCCAACGGTTTATAGTAATGTACATTTAGGTAATTGTAGAACCTTTATGTCATTCGATTTGATCTACCGTTACCTAAAGCATTTAGGGTATAAGGTACGCTATGTCCGTAACATAACCGATGCGGGACATTTAGAAAATGATGCAGATGAAGGCGAGGATCGAATTGCAAAAAAAGCACGCTTAGAAGCAATTGAACCTATGGAGGTAGTTCAGCGCTACACCGTTGATTTTCACAATACGCTTGCAAAATTCAACAACCTTCCACCGAGCATTGAGCCAACGGCAACCGGTCATATAATTGAGCAAATTGAAATCATCAAGACCATCCTTGAAAAAGGGTTTGCCTATGAAATAAACGGTTCTGTATATTTTGATGTGCTCAAGTATAACGAAACCCATAACTACGGAAAACTTAGTGGTCGTAAGATTGAAGATCTCATTCACAATACACGAAGCTTAGAAGGTCAGTCGGATAAAAAAAGTTCACAAGATTTTGCGTTATGGAAAAAAGCAGAACCAAAACACATCATGCGATGGCCTTCACCCTGGAGTGATGGTTTTCCAGGATGGCATTTGGAGTGTACAGCGATGAGTACAAAATATCTTGGGGATCAATTTGATATCCACGGAGGCGGAATGGATCTGAAATTTCCCCACCACGAATGTGAAATCGCTCAAGCCGAATCGATGACCAACCAAGCGCCTGTAAACTATTGGCTACATGCTAATATGCTGACTCTTAACGGTCAGAAAATGGCAAAGTCAACCGGAAACAACATCCTTCCAGACGCCATGTTTTCTGGAGATAATGATATTTTCACAAAAGCATTTACTCCTTCGGTAGTTCGGTTTTTCCTTTTACAAGCCCATTACAGAAGCATTGTAGACTTGAGTGAAGATGCATTATTGGCTTCCGAAAAAGGGTTCAATCGTCTTCAAGAAGGCATGCAGACGCTGAAACAGTTAACACCTTCAGCGGTTACTACTACCTTTGATTTTAATGCTTGGGAGACCAAGTGTTATGCAGCAATGAATGATGACTTTAACAGTCCAATTCTTATTGCGCAACTTTTTGATGCCGTTCGGTTCATTAATGCAGTTAAAAATGAAACAGCAACAATCTCTGCAGACGATCAAGAGAAATTATCCAATAAAATGGGTGAATTTGTTGAAGACATTATGGGTATTGA
>DLQQ01000074.1:1320-4681 GCA_002477625.1 Candidatus Arcticimaribacter sp. UBA7428 | reverse complement strand
CGAATTCAAAACTAAAGAAGCTTAAAGTTTTAGTATCTTGCTACTAGAATAAAAGCATTTGAATACCCAACAAAAAGTTTTGATAGTAACCTATTACTGGCCCCCTTCGGGAGGGTCAGGAGTTCAACGCTGGATGTATTTTGCTAAGCATCTTAAGCAACTGGGCTGGGAACCATTTATCGTTACTGTTGCTGAAGAAAAGGCCTCCTATGCTGTTCTTGATACTTCTTTAAATCAAGAAGTTGATGATATAGCTGTAATCAAAACCCATACGCGCGAGCCTTTACAATGGTATTCCATATTGACCAGTGGTTCTAGAAATAAAGGAATCCCACAAGGAGAAGTGAACCGCAGCAGTGTTTTGGGGAAAATAGCAGCCTATATTCGGGGTAATTTTTTTATTCCCGATGCCCGAAAAGGTTGGGTGCCCTTTGCACTTGAGGCATCAAGAAAGATCATTACTCAAGAAAAGATAATCCATGTCATAACTACTGGGCCACCGCATTCTACTCATTTGGTTGGCTTACAACTCCAGCAAGAATTTGAATTGAATTGGTTGGTCGATTTTCGTGATCCTTGGTCTGACTTATTTTATAATAAGGAACTCTATAGAAGTAAAAACAGCATTAAGAAAGACTTGGTATTGGAATCCAAAGTTCTTCAAGCTGCCAATGGAGTACTAACCACAATCGGTGGTAAATTACACGAAGACCTAAAAGTAAAAGCAGCCACACAAAATTTTTATGCGCTCCCAAATGGGTATGATGTGGCACTGATGCAGTCTGTACAAGCGAAACCACCAGAGGATGTCTTCCATGTCGTTTACACGGGTTTACTCACCCACAACCAGCCGTATAATGCTGTTTTAAGTGTGTTGAATTCAATGGCAACTAAAGTCCCCATAAGACTTTCTTTGGCGGGAACCATATCCGCAGCAATACGATTGGAAATCCAAACTGCATATCCACAAATCGAGCTTGTTCATCACGGATATCTTGCTCACCAAGATGCGATTGGTCTAATGAAGGAGGCACATCTGTTACTTAACTTCATCTTCTTGGGCGCACAAACTCAAATGATTTCCGGAAAACTGTTGGAGTATATAGCCACTGAAATTCCCTTGCTCTCGATTGGAAATCCCGACTCTGAAGTTGGACGTTTTTTAAAGCAAGGAACAGCGGCAGCCATGTTAGACGAAAACGATACAACGGCTATTTTGGAATTCATCCAAGTGGCCGTTACCCAGAAAAATTCCATTCAAAATAAGTTTCCACAGCTGGGGGAGTGGAGTAGGGAGGCGCTGACAAAGCAATTGATTGAGATTTTAGAACGATAAATTAATCCTCTGTTTCTTCTATGAGATCGGATTCACTTTCCAGTAATTCCTTATATAATTTGTTAACCATTTATTTTCAGGATGATTTTTTCGTTGGGATGAAATTTAGGCTAATGGTAGTAGAACAGATTTGGAAGCTATTCTTTACGAAGACTATAAAATTAGTGGTATTCCGTTATTTATAAAAATTCATTTCATCGAGGTAGGACCAACTCTCCGGCGGGAGTAATGGTTGTACGTTTTGCCCTTTTTTTATTGCAGTACGAATTGCGGAGGAAGACAATTCGATCTTGGGAGCATCGATTAAATTGATTTTCGAGTGATCTTGTAATTGCTCTGGGATGGGTCGCTCGGAATGTCTGGGATATACATAGAGTTCGTAACGTTCTAAAATTAAGTCATAGTTTTTCCATTTGGGAAAGTTTACCAAATTATCCTCTCCCATAAGAAGTGTAAAATGCTTATTGGGATGTTTTTCTTCTAACAGGGTCAGGGAGTTGATGGTATAATTGGGTATGGGCAATTCAAATTCAATGTCAGAAGGATGGAGTTTCGGATAGTCTTTGGTCGCTCGATAAACCAATTCCAATCGCTGCCGATTTCCTAAAATTGAATCTTTTTTCTTCATTGGGTTTTGAGGAGTAACAACAAACCATACCTCATCGATATCCGTTGTTTCAGCAAAGTGATTTGCCAAAATCAGATGCCCAATGTGGATGGGATTGAATGTTCCGAAGTAAAGCCCAATTTTTTTCATGCTATAAATATAGGGAGATTGTAACGTTAAAGTCCTATAAACCGCCTTACCTGAGCGACCACTTGTTTTTTTGCGACCTCTAAATCATCGTTGATGATTATGGTATCGAATTGGGGTGCAAAACTCAGTTCCTCCTCGGCGCGAGCCAATCGCATTTCAATCGCTTTTTCATCTTCTGTTCCTCGAGCACCTAAACGCTTTTTTAAGGCTTCTTTGGAGGGCGGGTGAATGAACAACGCAAGCGTCTGATCGGGGTATTGTTCTTTGATCCGAAGGCCTCCTTTGACGTCAATATCAAAAAGTACATGTTTGCCTTGGGCCCAAAGGCGTTCCAGTTCGGATTTTAGGGTTCCATAAAATACACCTGCATAAACCTCTTCATATTCAATAAAAGCGTGGGCATCTATTTTTTGTCGAAAATCGGCTAAGGAAAGAAAATGATAGTCAGTTCCATTGATTTCATCCCCTCGAGGTTCTCTTGAAGTTGCAGAAACAGAAAACCCAAGCGGAAGTTCTTGGGTTAAAAGGTGTTGTACCAAAGTTGTTTTACCGCTTCCGGAGGGGGCAGAAAAAACAAATAATTTCCCTTCTTGCATTTAAAGTACGTTAAGCAATTGTTCCTTTATCTTTTCGAGTTCATCTTTCATTTGAACGACAATCTTTTGAAGCCCTGAGTGATTTGCTTTTGAACCGATGGTATTGATTTCCCGACCTATTTCTTGAGCAATAAAACCAAGCTTTTTTCCATTGGGTTGTTCTTGTGCCATGATTTCATTGAAATAGGCTAAATGATTTGCAAGACGCACTTTTTCTTCTGTAATGTCGTACTTCTCTAAATAATAGATCAGCTCCTGTTCCAATCGGTTTTGGTCAATTTCTAATGCTAGTTGATCCAGTGCATTTTTCAACTTGAGGGTGATCTTTTCTTTTCGTTCCGGATCAATCCGAATTGCATCCTCAAGTAAGTTTTTAATAACATCAAGGCGAATTACAAAATCTTTCCCTAAGGCTGCTCCTTCGTTTTTACGATATTCATTGACACTCTCCAAAGCAGAAGCAAAGACGGTTAGTAAGGCTTCTTTTTCTTCTTCTTTTAAATCTTCTTTCTCAGTCTTAAGTGCATCGGGTAGTCGAATTGCCATTTTGAGTAATTCGGTTGTTTCCCCTTGATGAATCTGTTGAAGTTGGGCGATATAGTCATCAATAACCTCTTGGTTTATTTGGGTTGAGTTGGTGCCACTATTACCTTCAATATAAACAGAAACATC
>DLQQ01000074.1:0-1139 GCA_002477625.1 Candidatus Arcticimaribacter sp. UBA7428 | reverse complement strand
ATAGTTCTTTAATTTTTATATTCCTAAAGGAAACCTGATCTCCGTGATCTTGTAGTCCTATTTTTCCTGTTTTAAACGTTCCAAATTTTGGAGCATGCGTATAATTCGATGCTGCTGTGTTGCCAAATTTAGAAGCCTTGACTAAGGCATCCCATTCTGGACCGTGTACTGCAAAAGTAACAATTTCTGTTCCATTCAATACTACACTGCCTTCGTTCTTATTGTGATCAACGGTAAGGACTACGTGATTCCACTCTCCTGCAGGATTACAAACATCAGCTGTTGGTTGTACCATATCGTACAAGGCACCGGCTTGGTGGAATTTTGGATTTGCCTGTGCATCAGGATGACGTTCGTTGTCCAACACCTGAATTTCAGGTCCTGTTAAATAGGGCTCCCCAAATTCTGGACTTTCTTGAACGGCCCAGAAGATTCCACTGTTTCCAACTTCTGACACATTCCATTCTATGGATAGAATAAAATTAGTGTACTCTTTGTCGGTAACTATGTTTTTACCGCCATCGCCATAGGTTCTGTTTTCTTTTGGTGTAAAAACCATTGCATTGTCAACAACAGCCCACTGATCGCTCATCCCTTCTCCATTATATTGGTGCCATCCGGCTAAGGTTTCTCCGTCGAAGAGTGCGGTCCATTCTTGTGTAGCTTCCACGCTTTGTTCTTTTTGAGGTTCAGTAGTTTTCTTTTTTTCTGGGTTTTCTTTACAGGCAAAAAGCCCAACAGAAATACATAATACAGCAAGTAAATTTTTCATTGGATTTGTTTTAAAGGTTGAGTATTTTTTTAAGAAATTCAGGATCTGTTGATCCTCCAGCAAAGTCATCGAATACTTTTTCAGTAGCTTCAATGATATGACTTTGAATGAATGGAGCTCCCTCTCTAGCCCCTTGCTCTGGGCTTTTGATACAGCACTCCCATTCCATTACGGCCCAAACATCGCAGCCGTATTCTGTTAGTTTTGTAAAAATTGATTTAAAATCAATTTGACCATCACCTGGCGAACGATAGCGTCCAGCTCGATCAATCCAATCGCCATAGCCCCCAAAAGCACCTTTTTTGCCATTGGGTTTGAATTCAGAATCTTTTACGTGAAAGGATTTTATGAACTCGTGGTAGTGATC
>DLQQ01000083.1 GCA_002477625.1 Candidatus Arcticimaribacter sp. UBA7428 | reverse complement strand
TGCGGGCATCTCTAAGCTGCAATGGATTCTCTAGTGGAGTAATGGCATGCGCCATACGCATGTCGGTCAATTGTTTTTGACTCTCTACTAGTTTGTCTCTTAAGTCCTCTAAAGAAAGGTTTTTTATTTCAGATTGTTTCATAATGCGTTCTCTGTATTAAGCTTGAAAATCTCGAGCAACGATATATTTAGTTTTCACAGGCAGTTTTTGTGCTGCTAGTCGAAGTGCTTCTTTGGCAACATCGTGTGGTACACCCGATATTTCAAATAAAACTCGTCCTGGTTTCACAACTGCAACGAAATATTCTGGAGCTCCTTTACCTTTTCCCATACGTACTTCTAATGGTTTTTTGGTAATCGGCTTATCCGGAAATATTTTGATCCATAACTGACCTTCACGTTTCATATAACGAGTTGCAGCAATACGTGCAGCTTCGATTTGACGGGAAGTGATGAATTTAGCATCAAGCGATTTGATACCAAACATTCCATTTGAAAGCTGGTTTCCTCTTTGCGAAAGACCTTTCATTCTTCCTTTTTGAGCTTTACGGAATTTTGTTCTTTTAGGTTGTAACATGTTTACCTACTTAATTACTTATTCTATTATTTTCTGCGTCGTTGACGTGAATTGTTGTTCTTAGCTCCAGCTGGAGTATTGGTTTTCTTAGACATTCCAACTAGAGGGGATAACTCACGTTTTCCATAAACCTCTCCTTTCATGATCCAAACTTTGATACCCAATCTACCGTAGGTAGTATGTGCTTCTACCAGTGCGTAATCGATATCTGCTCTAAAAGTAGATAAGGGAATACGACCGTCTTTATAGGTTTCTGCACGAGCCATCTCGGCACCGTTTAAACGACCTGAGATTTGAATTTTGATTCCTTCAGAATTCATACGCATTGCTGCTGAAATTGCCATCTTAATCGCTCTTCTGTATGAAATACGACCTTCGATTTGACGTGCAATGCTTGCTCCTACTAAACGAGCATCAAGCTCTGGACGTTTGATTTCAAAAATGTTGATTTGAATCTCCTTAGCGGTAATTTTCTTCAACTCTTCTTTCAATTTATCAACTTCTTGACCGGCTTTTCCGATGATGATTCCTGGACGAGCTGTAGTGATCGTTACAGTAATCAATTTGAGCGTACGCTCGATGATTACGTTCGATACACTCGCTTTAGCTAAACGTGCATGAATGTACTTGCGGATCTTATAATCTTCAGCGATTTTATCACCGTAGTTATTTCCACCATACCAATTTGAGTCCCATCCACGGATGATTCCTAAACGTATTCCTATTGGGTTAGTTTTTTGTCCCATATTAGTTGTCTAAATTGTTTGATCCTAAAACTAAAGTCACATGATTCGAACGCTTGCGAATTCGGTGTGCTCTTCCTTGTGGTGCTGGTCGAAGTCTTTTCAGCATACTTCCTCCGTCTACACGGATTTCTTTTACAAAAAGAGCTGCTTTTTCGATATCACCTTCCTCATTCTTAGCTTGCCAATTGGTTAAAGCTGATAGAAGTAATTTCTCTAATCTACGAGAAGCTTCTTTTGGATTGAATTTCAAAATAGCAAGTGCTTTGTTTACTTCTTCTCCGCGAACTAAATCCGCAACAAGGCGCATTTTTCGTGGTGATGTTGGACAGTTATTTAGCTTTGCAAAGGCGAGCGATTTTTTCGCTTCTTTAATAGCTTCTGCTGCTAGTCTTTTACGATTTCCCATGAGCTATTATTTTTTACCTTTGTTTTTGGCTCCACCGTGACCACGATATGATCGTGTTGGTGAAAATTCGCCTAGTTTATGTCCTACCATATTCTCTGTAACGTATACAGGAATAAATTGTCTTCCGTTGTGCACTGCAATTGTTTGTCCTACAAAGTCCGGCGTAATTAACGAAGCACGAGACCACGTTTTTATTACGGCTTTACTGTTCGACTCAACATTGGCCACTACCTTTTTTTCAAGGCTGTGGTGTACAAAGGGTCCTTTTTTTAATGAACGTGCCATAGTTGTTTATTTTTTTCTACGTTCGATAATGAATTTACTACTCGCTTTTGTCTTGGTACGCGTACGGTATCCTTTAGCAGGAATACCATTACGGTTACGTGGGTGTCCTCCAGATGCACGGCCTTCACCACCACCCATGGGGTGATCGACAGGGTTCATTGCTACTGGTCTAGTTCTTGGACGACGACCTAACCAACGAGAACGACCGGCTTTACCTGAAACAAGTAATTGATGATCTGAATTCGATACAGCTCCAATAGTCGCCAAACATGTTACTAAGATCAAACGGGTTTCGCCAGACGGTAATTTTACCGTTGCGTATTTACCATCACGTGCCATTAACTGAGCAAAAGAACCTGCACTACGTGCGATACTAGCTCCAGCTTCTGGACGCAATTCTATACAAGAAATGATTGTACCTAATGGAATTGAAGATAAGGGTAATGCGTTACCTACTTCGGGAGCAACTGATGCTCCAGAGACAACCTTTTGTCCTACCTGAAGACCATTTTGAGCGATGATGTATCGCTTCTCGCCGTCTTTGTATTGCACAAGTGCAATAAAAGAAGTACGGTTCGGATCGTATTCAATCGACAATACTTCAGCGGCAACATCAAATTTGTTACGTTTAAAATCGATGATACGATATCGTTTCTTATGACCTCCACCTAGGTGGCGCATGGTCATTTTACCTGTGTTGTTTCTACCTCCACTTCGCTTCTTAGGAGCCAACAAACTCTTCTCCGGCTTATCAGTAGTAATAGCGTCAAATCCATTTACTACTCTAAAACGCTGGGCGGGTGTTATCGGTTTTAATTTTCTAACTGACATGTGACGCTGTTAAAGATTACTATAAAAATCAATAGCATCCCCTTCGGCAACCTGTACGACTGCTTTCTTGGTGCTATTTGTTTTTCCGTTTTGAAGACCTGTTTTAGTGTAGCGTGTTTTACGCTCTACACCGTATCGCAAGGTTCTTACTTTTTCTACAGAAACTCCGTAAGTTGCTTCTACTGCTTTCTTGATTTCAACCTTGTTAGAGGATGGATTCACAAGAAACGTATAGCAATTATTCATTTCGCTATCTGCTGTTGCTTTCTCGGTAATGATAGGCTTGATTAAAATACTCATAACGCTATGCTTTGTTCAAAAGGGTTTCTATTCCGGCAACTGCACTTTCAAATAAAACCAAACTGTTGGTGTTTACTATCTTGTAAGTGTTTAATTCTGAGCTAGTTATAGCTTGTGAATGTTTTATATTGCGCGATGACAAATATACATTTTTATTTGGCTCAGCCAACACTACTACTGACTTTTTGTTTTCCAATCCTAAAGACTTTAAAACACTAAGGTAGTTTGCTGTTTTTACTGTGTCAAATTGAAAGTCTTCTAAAACGATGATAGCGTTTTCTTGTGCCTTGATACTCAGGGCAGATTTACGCGCTAGACGCTTAACTTTCTTATTTACTTTTTGGCTATAATCGCGGGGACGAGGACCAAAAACACGACCTCCACCTCGAAAGAGTGGATTCTTTATAGATCCTGCACGTGCTGTACCGGTTCCTTTTTGTTTTTTAATCTTACGTGTACTTCCTTTGATTTCTCCACGTTCTTTGGCTTTGTGAGTTCCTTGACGCTTGTTTGCTAAATGTGATTTCACATCTAAATATACAGCGTGCGTATTGGGCTCAATGCCGAAAACAGTTTCAGAAAGTTGAACTTTCCGACCTGTTTT
>DLQQ01000023.1 GCA_002477625.1 Candidatus Arcticimaribacter sp. UBA7428 | reverse complement strand
TATGCAATCTATTAAAAAAAATAAAATTAATGGTAATTTTGTGTATGGAACACATCAAATATATTTAATCTCATGTTCACAATACTTTTGTGTGAATTTAACTAAAATATACAAGGCTGGAGTTAAACAAAGGGTTTTGTTTTACAATCAATTGAACGGTTCAAAGATTTAAATCAAAGTTGTAACGGATTCCAGAAAGAAACCTAGTCCCGTAGACTTGATAGTTTGCCCATCGGAATTGGGGAGCATCAAAAATATTTTCACTTTTAACGTAAAATTCCCATCGATCATTCAACTGATAGCTAATGCGTATTTCCGCATCAACAAAAGATGGAAGGTCGACAACAGTTTCACTGGCTCGATCCAGTGGTTGATTGATGAAATAATTTCGATAGGAGTGTTTCCTTACGCCCCAATAAGTTGCATTCGATTGCACAAATAACTTTTGTGCAATCTTGATGTTTGCTTTGAATTCGAACTGAAGTTCCGGCAAATTCCAAGCTTCCTTAGGTTCAGAAATAATCAATGGGTCAGCTTCGTCTGTAACCGTATAATCTCTCCAATGCGCTTCTAGAGATAAAGACCCTCCATTCTTAAACGCAGCTAAAACGGAAACATCTAAACCGATTTGCTCGATTTCTTCGTACACAACCTCAAATGTATTTGCATATCGAAAGGCAGTATAATCAGTGTTTCTTTCGTCAAACACAAAGCTTTTAAAAAGTGGCGTATTAGTAGCCTTTTGATAATGACCATTAATCGCGAACTCCCAACCGGAAACAATCTTGGTTCTCAAACCCAATTCAGCAGTGTAAGGCACTTCCGTATTCTTCAATACGATGGCTGGTGCGGTATATGGGTTTCTATTTGTAAATGCTCTAAAACTATTTTGATTCAACGCACCAGAAACCTTAAGAAAAGGAGTGAAATTTCCTTTTTTGGGCTTGTATGAAAGATCCAGAAGTGGTAAAACATACAGCTTAGCTTCTTCAAAATCATCTCCAAATCCATACGCTCCAGTTGCTCCAATTTTAAATTTAAATCGGTTGGCTCCAGAACTAGCAGACAGCGCCATTTGAGAAACCCCCGATGCAAACTCAGTTGCTTCAGTTGTGTAATAGTCTGAGGCAAATTTGTTATTTAAATAGCGAAGACTGGGTTCTGCATTGATTGCAATTGAACCAATTGAAACTTGAAACTTAGCATTCAAAACCAATTCCAATTCATTGGTTTCAAAACTGTCTGTTGTCAAATGAGCTGTTAAATCTGCATCTTTTAAAACCGTATCAAACCATTGCCAATGCGATTGTATTGAAAGGTATTTCAGTTGTTGTTTCGGATCTAAATTTTCAAGAATAATGGGGTCTATTATTGGATTTTGAAGTCCGTAAAAATTCTGACTGTGTGTACGGAAAGACACCTGAGAATGAGAAGAAAGCGTATTGGAATTGTAATGGTACCCTAAATGAATGAGTGTACTGTTTTGATTAGTAGCCAAAATAGGTTCAGGCAAGTCTTTTAAAAGACCATTAAACCGAACCAACCAGCTTACTTGTTGTCTGCGATCTAAATTAAGTAGCGCCGCATGATCCAACAGGATGTTATTAAAATTTCCAAACGCTGCACTAGCGGTAGCGTTATATTTTGGAGTAGCTTTCTTTTTCTGAAGCACTTTAGCAGATCCTTTGGTAGGAATAAAAGTAGAAGCAACAGGCACAGAAGAAATAGAGTAGGTTACTTTTCTTTTTTCTCTGCCAATGGAATCCATAACCTGAGGCTGCTCTCTAATTTTAAAGACTTCAGACAAACTCGGTGTGTATGACTTAATAACGGTCACCTCCTGCACACCCAGATCTTCCTCTTCTTCCTGACCAAAAACAGTTGAGAAACTAAAAAGCAAACCGACCCAAAAGCTGGCCTTGATCAATTTTATATTAATTTTCATTTTCTTCTTCAACTTTAATGGATGAATTGTTTTTAGATTCGATTGCCTTTAAATTCGCTAAATCCAATTGAGCTTGCTTTACTATTTCAGGGAATTGTGTGAAATTAGTTATTATCGATTCTAGAATAAAGGATGCCTGAAAAGCGTCGTCCAATTGATAGAAATTTTGAGACATCAACAATAAACTCTTGGCACCCCATTCAGGATAATTTCCAAAATCTTGCGCTATTTTTTCGATCAAACGATTGGAAGATGCGTATTCGTGGGCTATATGTTTTTGCTCCGCGTTGAAGTACAGTGCCTCAACTGCCAATGCTGCATCTGGAGCTTGCTCAAGAACAGCATAGGCTTCAGCTGCTTTCTTTATATCTTGAATTGCTACAGCAGCGCGTGCCAAAACACGATAAGCATCCCATTTTATTTTTTGCCCTAAGGACTGCAAAACAACAACCTTTTCAGCGTAGGCAATCGCATCAGAAAACTGTTCTTTTTCATAGTAAATCTGCATTAAGTTGAATAAGGCATAGCGCTTGTTTTCCTGAAACTGAGCCAGCTCTTCCAAAGTCTTCCAATAAGGTAAAGCATCTGACTTTTGCTCATTATTCACTAAAGCTTGTGTTATTCGAACCAGCGCCTGCTCAGAATACTCATGAGTAGGCTGCTCCAATACCAAGGCATATTGTTCTCTCGCTGCGGTCCATTCTTCATCTTGAAAATAAAGTTCAGCAGACAAAAACTGAGCCTGTAGCTGATTTGCTCCTTGGGGATAATTTTCCAAGTAAGAAGTTAATGCCTTCTGGGCTGCTTTTTTCTTGTTGTCATTGAAAAGACGTTCTGCTGCTGTAAAAGAAGCACGTTCCAATTCGTTGTCTTGAAGAGTAACTCCTTTCAATTGTTTTACCCAACTAGCAAAAACGTCAACTGCTGCTAAATCAATTGAAATTTCCTTAGCTGTCTTTAGTCCTTGTTGCGCAACTTCTTCATTCGGATATTCCTGAACCAACTGTTGCAATACGCGCATGGCTTCTTCTAAAGATTCTGCGTTGTACAAAATCAAGCCTTTATTCAAAAGAGCACGAGATCGGTAAGGACTTTTTGGGAAGTTGTTGGCGAGTATCTCGTAGGTTTCAACAGCCTTGGACGTATTGTTTTCGCGCGTATAGGCAAGGGCTAACTCAAAATATGAATCATCTAGAAGGGATGTTTTTGGATAATCTGAAATCAATTGATTAAGTGCCTCAATTTTTTTTGGGTTTCGTTCTACAAAACCATAGCTCAATGCTTTTTGATACAGGGCATACATTCCGCGAGAAACATCCATTTGAATGGCGCCCTCATAAGATTCCATGGCTGGCCAATATTTTCCTAAAGCAAAATGACTATCCCCTAAACGCAATAGTGCATCCCGCTTATAGGAAGCATTTTGCTTGGTAGACTTGAGGTAGGTTTCAAACAAAGCACGTGAACCCTCGTAATTTTTTAATTTAAAATTTGCATAGGCCAAATGATATGACAAGTGCTCAACCCCTGATACTTTCTTGGCAAATGGGTGACTTTTAAAATAGTATAATTCTGAAATTACAGTTTCAAAATCACTCAATTCGTACTTCGCTAATGCCCTCCAATACAAACAATTTGCTTCGATTGTTCGATCTACTTTATTTTTTAAAGCTTCATCAAAATATGTTATGGATTCCTCAAACAAGCCGCTTTGAAATAAGGCAATCGCTTTTAAATAATTTACTTTTTGTAGAGCAGCGTTAAATTGACTTCCCGATTTTTTCTTTAATATTTTTAATGCAGCTGCATAATTTCTTGAATTCACATAGGAATCAATTAGAAGTTGTTCGATCTCAACACCAGCTTTGTTTTTTGGGTATTGTTCCAGAAATGAAGCCAATAGTAAGGAGGTGTTTTCGTATGCGTTTCCGATTTCATAACTCAAACGGGCATAGTTCAACAAAGCATCTTCTGCAATTACAGTATCAAAATTTAAAGCCGATGCGCTTTTAAAGGCATTAAGTGCTTGGGTTTTTTTATCAGTTTTGAGGTAACAGTCGGCTAAGTGGTAGTAGGCGTTTTGTGCTACCGCATTAGCTCCAGAAATAATCTTATTGAACTGCATGATGGCCTTCTCGTATTCACCCAAGCGATAATGGGTATAACCCAATTGATAAAAATCAGTATTGGACCATTTTCCACGTTTGCCTTTGTAGACCTCTAAATAAGGAAGCGCTGAACGGTAATCTTTTAAATTGAAATAGCTTTCGCCAATGATTTTAGAAAGTTCTGACGTTTGATTTTCATTAGCATTTACCAAACTTTTTCTTGCCAAAGCAATTGCTTTTTCAAAGCGACCCAATTTAAAATTCATATCAGCCTGAAAATATCCAACCGTTGTATCGCCTTGTTCTGTTGTAACTTTGTTGAAATTCTCTACTGCTGCGTCGTAATCTTCCAACTGATACGCTATATAACCCAAATAATAACTAGCATCGTAACGGTATTGGGGTACCTCCTCTACTTTCTTAAATAATTTTTCTGCCTGCTTATAGCGTTTTGTGGCAAACAGGGTGTATCCTTTATTGAAATAATAATCACCCCTTTTACTAGAAGCTACATCGGTGTCTTTGATTTTAGTAAACCACTTGAGCGCATAGGTATATTTTCCGTTTTGAAAATAATACGAGGCCAAATCATAATATGCCGTTTCGGTTAAATAGCTCGTAGGATTATCGATCATAAAAGCGGCTAATTTCTTTTCTGCCCCCGGGCGATTCAAACGTAAATCTGTTGAAATTTTATAAAAATCAGCTGTAGTGGTTAGGGGTTGTAGTGTGGGATAAAAATCGACTAAACTTAAATACTGATTTACCTGTGTATAATTGTCGGATGCAAAGAAATAAGAAGCTTGTGTAAACGGGACTTTATCTATCCCCAATTGTGCATTAGTCACTGAAAAAGATGCAGATACAAACACAAAAGTGATGATGAGGATTTTATTGCAGTAGGCTTTTTGCATACGATAAAGGTAAACTTAAGTTCTTAATTTTAAACGCTCGATTTTTTTTAAACGTATAAATTGTCAACAAAAAATTTCAACACCCACATTTTTCCTATTTTTACAGGACACGAATAATCATACAAATCATTCAAAAAGAATTGACCAATTAGAAAGCCATATGAAACTTCCCTTAGTTCAGTTTAGAAACGCAACCATCATTCAAAACAACCAAACGATTTTGAGCGATGTCAATATCGAAGTAGAACAAGGTGAATTTGTTTTTTTGATTGGAAAAACGGGGACAGGGAAAAGTAGTTTAATCAAAACTCTTTACGCTGATCTTCCCCTTCAATACGGCACAGCTCAAGTATCGGATTTCAATCTTGGAAAAATAAAGCAAAAAGAAATTCCTTTTTTAAGAAGGAAGCTGGGTGTAGTGTTTCAAGATTTTAAATTATTGTCGGACCGTTCGGTTTATGACAACCTCAGCTTTGTTCTTAAAGCAACGGGCTGGAAAGACAAAACTGAAATAAAAAACCGCATCGAAGAAGTACTTTCTTCATTAGGAGTGGCAGAAATTGCATCAAAATATGCCTTTCAGATTTCTGGAGGAGAACAGCAACGTGTGGCCATAGCCAGAGCATTACTCAATGCTCCTGAACTTATTATAGCTGACGAACCTACTGGAAATCTAGACCCACAAACAAGCCTAGAAATCATGGAAATTTTTAGAGGTTTACATCAACAGGGAATGACCATCATCATGGCGACACACGATTATAATATGATCGTGAAATTTCCTGGGAAAATACTGCGTTGCGATGATGGGAAAATTTACGAAGTTGTACAAAAAAACGAAGCCTAATGCATAGGCATTAGGCTTCGTTTATATTAGAACATATTTGGGGTTTCTTATTTTCCCGTCATTCTTTTTCTTTGATTTTCGTCAAGATATACTTTCCGTAAACGTAAACTTTTAGGAGTTACTTCTACATACTCATCTCCTTGAATATATTCTAAAGCTTCTTCTAATGAAAATTTAATCGGTGGAGCCAAACGAACTTTATCGTCCGTTCCAGAAGAACGTACATTCGATAATTTTTTGGTTTTCGTTATGTTGACAACCATATCGTCTGCTCTTGAATTCTCACCAATCACCTGACCCGTATAAATTTCTTCGTTAGGAGCAACAAAGAATTTTCCACGCTCTTGTAACTTATCTAGAGAATAAGGAATTGCGTTTCCTTTTTCCATTGAAATAAGCGATCCGTTGTTACGCCCAGGAATTTCACCTCGGTAGGGTTGGAATTCTTTGAACCTGTGATTCATAATTGCTTCTCCAGCCGTAGCAGTAAGCAATTGATTTCTTAAACCGATAATCCCTCGTGAAGGCATTAAAAATTCACAAACCATACGCTCTCCTTTAGGCTGCATACTCAACATCTCTCCTTTTCTAAGAGTAACCATCTCGATTGCTTTCCCAGAAACGTGTTCAGGTAAATCAATGGTCAATTCTTCGATCGGTTCGTGTTTTCTACCATCAATTTCTTTGATGATAACCTGTGGCTGCCCGATTTGAAGCTCATAGCCTTCTCTCCTCATGGTTTCAATTAAAACCGACAAGTGCAAAACACCACGCCCAAATACAATGAATTTATCAGCCGAATCTGTATTCTCCAAGCGCATTGCTAGGTTTCTTTCCAGCTCTTTTTCTAGACGATCCTTGATGTGTCGCGATGTAACAAACTTCCCGTCTTTTCCAAAAAATGGAGAATCGTTGATCGTAAACAACATACTCATTGTTGGTTCGTCAATAGCAATTGTGGGGAGCGCTTCTGGTTCAAGAGCATCTGCAACCGTATCTCCGATTTCAAAATTCTCTAATCCAATGATGGCACAAATATCCCCTGCTTTTACTTCTTTTACTTCTTTTCTTCCCAAACCATCAAACAAGTTCAATTCTTTGATTTTTGCTTTGGTTATGGTCCCTTCTCTGTCAACCAAACTCACAGCCATATTGGCTTTAAGCGTTCCACGTTGTAAACGTCCAATAGCGATTCGGCCTGTGTAGGCAGAAAAGTCAAGGGAGGTAATGAGCATTTGAGGAGTCCCCTCTTCTACTTTTGGGCTGGGTACGTGTTTCAATACCATGTCTAGAAGTGGTTCAACATTTTCTGTTTGCTCTTTCCAGTCTTCGCTCATCCAATTGTTCTTGGCAGAACCGTATACAGTTGGAAAATCGAGTTGCCATTCTTCAGCGCCCAATTCGAACATTAAATCAAAAACAGACTCGTGAACTTCTTCTGGAGTACAGTTTTCCTTATCTACTTTATTGACAACAACAATGGGCTTGAGTTTTAAGTCAATTGCTTTTTGGAGAACAAAACGCGTTTGTGGCATTGGGCCTTCAAAAGCATCTACCAACAACAAAACACCGTCAGCCATATTCAATACCCGCTCTACTTCCCCGCCAAAATCGGCGTGACCAGGGGTATCAATGATGTTGATTTTGGTGTCCTTATACATTACCGAAATGTTTTTAGAAAGGATGGTTATACCACGCTCCCGTTCTAAATCATTATTGTCCAGAATTAAATCCCCGGTATTTTGATTGGTTCTGAAAAGTTCGCAATGATGCATAATCTTATCTACCAAGGTAGTTTTACCGTGGTCAACGTGTGCAATAATTGCAATATTCTTAATTTTGGACATAAGTCTGTATTTTTTTAATCGCGCAAATATAGCCTTATATATTAAGCTTTCGGCTAAAAGTTTCAGGTTTCGAATTCTACGTAGATTCAACTAAAAACTTTACTTTTGCAAAAAACATTTTATGGACTTCTCTAGACTCCCAAATATCAACCACCCAAACAGTGATCAATTCTTTCTGTTAGCAGGGCCTTGCGCTATTGAGAGTGAAACAATGGCATTTGAAATTGCTGAAAAAGTTCTGACGATTACTGACAAGTTGAATATTCCATTTGTTTTTAAAGGGAGTTTTAAAAAAGCAAATCGAAGCAGAATTGATAGTTTTACAGGAATTGGAGATGATGTAGCGCTCGAAATTCTTCAGAAAATTGGACAACAATTCAATATTCCAACCGTAACTGATATTCATGAGGCGTCGGATGCCGCCAAAGCTGCTGCCTATGTCGATGTGCTTCAAATTCCTGCCTTTTTGGTAAGACAAACCGACCTGGTGGTTGCTGCGGCAAAAACAGGAAAAGTTGTAAACCTCAAAAAAGGGCAGTTTATGAGTCCTGAGAGTATGCAATTTGCAGTTCAAAAAGTAAAAGACAGCGGAAACGATGCTGCTTGGATTACCGATCGAGGAACCCAATTTGGTTATACCGATCTGATTGTAGATTTTAGAGGTGTTCCTGCTATGCGCTCAATCGCACCAACGGTATTGGATGTTACGCATTCCTTACAGCAACCCAATCAAGCATCTGGAGTTACCGGTGGACGTCCGGAGTTGATCGAAACAATTGCCCGTGCAGGAATTGTAAACCAAATGGATGGTTTATTCATAGAAACCCATCCCAATCCGACAAAGGCGAAAAGTGATGGCGCCAATATGCTTTCACTAGATTTACTGGAAGGAATGCTGGGAAGACTGACAGAGATTCGAAAAACTATTAATCAGTTTTAAATAAATAGTATACTTTTACACCCTGCTTTTTAGCAAAGCAGATTCTTTGAAATAATGGGGTCGACTGGTTTTGACAGCGAGATCAATCGAACAGTTAGCATGTCGAGTAATGAATCACATCTCGTAAAACTTGGATTCAACATTTAACAGGCGAAGATAACTACGCTCTAGCTGCATAAGCGACTGAATTACAGTAAGTCACTAGCCATGTCTCAACTAGGTTGAGAAGCCGGATGTCTCTTGAAAGCCCTTGTTGGCGGCGTTCAAACCAGAGGCACCATAAAGGTCAACATCGAAGTCTGAAGGTTCTGGTCAGATTTTTCAATAAAGGAACTAAGGAGTGTATGGGCGGTTTTCAGTCAGTACATTTTCGAAAACTAAATGAAAACTAAACATGTAGAAGACTTTTCTATTGCTTGTATGGACGAGGGTTCGATTCCCTCCGACTCCAC
>DLQQ01000039.1 GCA_002477625.1 Candidatus Arcticimaribacter sp. UBA7428 | reverse complement strand
CTGCTTTTGTTTTAGGCTTTCCCAAATACTGCCCGTCTCCCCAAACAATGGTGTCGGCCGTAACAACAATTTGATTGGGTTGAATGCTTGCTTGAAAAGGAGCTGCTTTTAATTTTACGAGGTAGTTTGAAATAGCTGCGCCTTTTAGTTTTGAATCAAAAACTTCATCGACCTCAAATGTTTTTACGGTAAAAGGAATTCCTGCTTCTTCGAAAAACTGTTTCCTTCTGGGCGAATTCGACGCGAGGATAATTTCTACGGAGTTAAAATCTGGACTGTACATTTCAATCGTTTTTTGCACCAACGCTTGTACTCCATTTCCCCTGTACACGCAGCACCTGTTCAATGATATCGCGAACACAGCCGGCTCCCCCTTTTTTATGCGAAATATAGTCAGCAACTTCTTTAACGTCAGCCACGGCATCTTTTGGGCAACAAGCAACTCCAACTTTCAGCATCACTTCAATGTCTGGGGCGTCATCGCCCATGTATACGATCTCTTCTGGCTTAAGATCATAGCTGAAAATAAAATCTTCGTAGGGTTTTATTTTGTGGTGTGCTCCTAGATAAACACTGTCAACTCCTAGGGCTTTGAGCCTGCTGCGAACTCCCTCGTTGGTACCCCCAGAAATAATTGCAATAAGGAATCCTTGTTCTAAGGCACACTTCATGGCATACCCATCTTTGGTGTTCATTTCTCGATACATTTCTCCGTTGGTGGTAATCATAACGTTTCCGTTGGTCAACACTCCGTCAACGTCAAAAATAAAAGCTTTAACGTGGTTTAGATTTTCTTTATAATTTACTGTACTCATCGTTTTTCTGTATGGATTCTGTAAGGGTTAAATATAAGTTTTTAAAAACGGGATCACGTAGCTGATCCAAATGTTTTTGAAGGGTTGTTTTATCGTTCCTCAATGCAGGGCCTGTTTGCGCTTCTTTGGGTGTGATGGATTCGATCTTGGCTGCTGTTTCAGCAATTATTGGTCGGAGCAAGCCAAAAGGTACTTCTTGTTCTTCGCAAATTTGAGCACCTACTTGATAGAGGTGGTTGGTGAAATTGTTTACAAACACTGCAGCGGTGTGTAATCCCATACGCTGTATTGAATTGATGGGATGAATATTCTCACCAATTGCTTCTGCTAGCTTTTTAAGTGTTTTTCTGTTTTGATCGCTATTTGCTTCAATGCAAATTGGGATGCTTTTAAAATCAACAGCCCTGTTTTTTGAAAATGTTTGAAGTGGATAAAAGACGCCATGATCCGTATGATGCTTCAATACGTCCATCGAAACGCTTCCTGCGGTATGGGCAACTATTCCTTTTAAGGGAGTAAGTTCCTTTGCCGTTATTGGAATTGCATCGTCACTCAATGCGAGCAGGTATACATCAGCTTCCATCAAAGCATCCAACTGATCGGTAACAGCAAGGGTGTCTCGGTGAAGTTGTATATGATCTAAGGAACGGTTATACCACTGAACAACTTCCACTTCCTTGGCTTCAGTGAAAACACGAAATAGGTGAGTCCCCACATTTCCAGCTCCAAGAATAACAATTTTAATCATTGTATAAATGTAAAACAATATTTTCTTAATTTGGAAGTCCTAAATCGTATTAACCATGTTTTTATACTACAAACTACGCGCTACTTTTTTGTCTTATTATTTGCTCGCAATTGCAGCTTCAATTATTGTACTATCTGTTAACGGTTCGATCAATATTATGTTCAATAATGTGGGTGGAAATGGAGGAACGGCTCTCCTCGAAATGATCTTGGTCACCATGGCTTCTATGGCCTTCTTATCAGCAGCCTTGGCTCAATTGAAACCACTATATGTTTTTAACTTTTTCTTTTGGGGACTTGTGTTTCAACTTGTTTTTATGATTTTAAAAACTTCGATTGGTGTTTAGTTTAGTTTTTTAAACGGAATGCACTTACCTCTAAAGCAAAAATAAAGAAGGAAATTGAGAACCGCGAAGATGTTTTTTTTTAGTGGATACATCCTACACAAAAGTAAGAGCAGACAAGCTTCTAGGACCAATTTTTAATGAAGCAAATGACGACTGGCCCGCCCATTTAGAGCGACTTACCGATTTTTGGGAAACGAATTTATTCTTCGTGAATAAATTCAAAGGAAACCCAGTCCGAAAGCACCAAGAGGTAGACACGTACAACAACCGAACGATTGACAGCCTGCATTTTGGCGTTTGGCTAAGGTATTGGATGGAAACTCTTGAGACCCATTTTAGAGGGAAGCGAGCTACCTTGGCAAAGAATCGTGCTCGCACTATGGGTACGCATTTGTTTCTTAAAATCTTCGAAAATAGATCGACTTAAATTTTTTTGCTTTTACACTAGATTTATCTCTTTTAAAAGTACTATTTGAATTGCATCAAGTATCTTTGTAGCGAATTTGAGAATGACTTTTGATGAAAGAAAAATTACTTACCTATTTAGCTTCTAATCGTTTAATGAGTGTACTTTTTATCGTTTTCCCTACAGCTATGGGAATCGGTACTTTTTTAGAAACATGGTATTCTACCGATGCTGCTAAAATATGGATTTACAATGCTTGGTGGTTTGAGTTGATCATGGTTTTTTTTGTTTTCAGTTTCATAGGCAATATGTTCAAATACAAACTCTTTAGGAAAGAAAAATGGGCCGTGTTATCCATCCACCTTTCGTTTGTTCTTATCCTCGTTGGAGCTTTCATTACACGTTACATTGGTTACGAAGGGGTAATGCCCATTCAAGAAGGAGAATCCACCAACATCTTTTTATCCGAAAAAACCTATTTAGAAGTTTTAGTTGATGGTGAATTTGATGGTCAAGCCTTACGCAAACCGATTACAGAAGAGCTTCTTTTGTCGGAACATGTCGATCACGATTTTGTAATCAAAGATGATTTCAAAGGCCAAGATTTTTCCATCCATTTTGTAGATTATCTAGAAAATGCAACCGAGGGTTTGGTTTTGGATCCCGAGGGAGATCGCTACTTGAAAATTGTAGAAGCTAGCGACGGAAGTCGACATGACCACTATTTGAAAGAAGGGGAAGTAGTTAATATTCACAACCTCTTATTTACTTTAAATAAACCCATCGATGGCGCTACCAACATTCAGGTCATCGACGGAGAATATTTTGTCAGTAGCCCATTCGAAGGGACTTTTATGCGGATGGCCGATCAGTTTGAAGGCAAGCTAATCAAAGACAGCATTCAACCTTTACAGTTGCGTTCACTCTATGCCTTACCCAATTTTCAATTTGTAATTCCAGAACCCGTATTGCGTGGAAAGTTTGATATTGTTAAAGCAGATGAAGAAGTAGCGGGTCAGCAAGACGCTTTGCGTTTGGAAATAAAAAGTGCAGATACAACAGAATTAATTACCGTTTTAGGGGGTAAGGGAGTTACCAATGACCCAAAGAAAATTGAGGTGGGCGGCTTAGAGTTTTATGTCAAATACGGATCTAAAACCTATGAACTTCCCTTTAATATTCGATTGAAAGATTTTATTGCAGAACGATATCCCGGTACAGAAAAAAGCTATTCTTCCTTTAAAAGTAAAATTATTGTCGAAGCAAAAGAATCGTACGATTATGATATTTATATGAATCATGTATTGGATCAAGAGGGCTATCGCTTCTTTCAATCTTCTTTTACACCTGATGAGAAAGGAACTGTACTTTCTGTAAATCATGATTTTTGGGGTACTTGGATTACCTATATCGGCTATTTTATGTTGTATGCGAGTATGATGGGAATTTTCTTTATTGGAAAAACCCGTTTTAAGAATTTGGCAAAATCCTTAGATAAAATCAAACTACAAAAAAGTAAGTTGGCGGTTCTCTTATTATTGAGCCTTTCCATGGGATGGTCACAAAGCATCGATCATCCAAGGACGCAGGTTGATTTTGATTCGCTTGTAGTAGCTGATGCTTTTTCAAAAGAACAGGCAGCAAAGTTTGGATCATTGGTCATCCAAGATTTGGGTGGACGGATGAAACCCGCCAATACATTTTCTTCTGAATTGTTGAGAAAAGTCAGCAAGTCAGATACCTACAAAGGATTGGATTCCAATCAG
>DLQQ01000047.1:17541-35494 GCA_002477625.1 Candidatus Arcticimaribacter sp. UBA7428 | reverse complement strand
TTGGATCATTCTATTCAGAATACCAAACTTGATGTGATTTTTTCGAAATTCTCAAAAAAGATTCGTTTTGTCTTAGTTTCATGTATTTTTGCCCTGTGATCAATCGTTTTAAATTACATATCGCCAATAAATTCGAAAATTTCAATGATCAAAGACTACTCTTGGCCTTTAGTGGAGGGTTGGATAGTAGGGTTTTACTGGAATTGTTGTGCCAAGCACAAATTAAATTTTCGGTTGCGCATTGTAATTTTGATCTCCGTGCAGATGCTAGCGAAGCGGACGCTCATTTTTGTGCACAAATTGCTGAACAGCATCAGCTTCCTTTTTTTAGTAAAAAATTTGACACCAAGAGTTTCGCAGAAACGCAGCAAATTTCTACCCAGATGGCTGCCCGAGAATTGCGTTATACTTGGTTTGACGAGCTCAAAAAACAAGAGGGGTTTACACACATTTTAACCGCACATCATTTGGATGATCAATTGGAAACCTTTATGATTAATGTTGGTCGGGGAACAGGCCTGAAAGGGCTTCGTGGTATTGGTACCGATAAAATCCTCAGACCGCTTTTGAACTTTTTTAAAGATGAAATTGAGCAGTATGCCCAAGCGCATTCAATCGAATGGCGCGAAGACGCATCCAACGCACAAGATACTTATTTGCGAAATCATTTAAGACATCATGCAATTCCGCAATGGAAAGCTGCACAAGAAAAATTATTGCAGCAAGTCGCACAGACTTTTGATCACCTCAGCCTGGCACAAGAGGCCTTGTCGGTTGTTGTGGATACTTTCAAGGAAAAACATTTTATACAGCAAGAGGATACAATTTCTATTCGCCTTGATGCTTTTTTGGAATTGAACCCTCGGGCATATTATTTACATGCATTGTTCGAAACCTATGGCTTTAGTCATGTTGCCGATTTAGAGTCCTTATTAGTGGCACAAAGCGGAAAACAGTTGGTATCATCTTCTCATCGTTTGATACGAAATAGAGCAGTATTATTATTGAGTCCCTTAAAAAGTGAACCACAAGTCGACGAATTTTCATGGACACCGACCCAAGATTTAACAGATCCTATAAAACTTATACTTGCCGATAAGCCACTCAATACAGCCAATACAGCTGTTTTAGATAAAAATAGTTTAAAGTATCCTTTGCTTCTTCGTAAATTTCGCGAGGGAGATTACTTTTTTCCAGTTGGGATGAAAGGAAAAAAAAAGCTGAGCAAGTTTTTTAAGGATCAAAAATATTCTACTTTAGATAAAGAAAACCAGTGGATCCTCTGTTCCGAAGATCAAATTGTATGGGTGGTTGGTCAACGAGTTGACGCTCGTTTTGCTGCAAATTCAGAAACCCTTAACCCCTTAATTATACGTTTCCATTGAAAAAATATTATATTCTACTCCTGTCTTTTTTGAGCCTAATTGGTTATGCACAAGGGGATGACGAACCCGTAGCTTGGGCAATTTCGGTCAATCGAATTTCTGCCACTGCGGTCGACCTGCAATTTGATGCAACCATTGCCGATAAATGGCATTTATATAGTTTAAAAGAATTTGAAGATGGGCCCCTACCCACCGAATTTACTTTTGAAATGGACTCTCTAAAAGTGCGTTTGGATGGCCCCATGACCAGCAGTGAACCAAAAATTGAATTTGATGCGATTTTTGAAATTGACTTACCTTTTTTCGAGTATAATGCCCGCTTTACGCAACGTCTGGAACTTTTAGATCCATCCCTCGAACAAATTAGCGGAGAGATCAACTATCAGGCCTGTGACGATCGACTGTGTATTTTCCGAACTGAACCTTTTACACTTTCGCTTCATGGAAATGCCATCGTCGCTTCAAGCATTGAAATCACTTCAGAAAATCAGTTGCGCTCAGCTGCATTGACTTTGAATTTAAAGAACAAAGATTACTTACAAGATGCCCTGGTTAATACAGAAGATTCTTCTCCATTATTAACCCTCTTTTTATTGGGCTTTTTAGCCGGTTTAATAGCGATTCTCACCCCATGTGTTTTTCCTATGATCCCCCTTACGGTTTCATTTTTTTTAAAACAAGCGACTAGTTTGCGTAAAGGTGTTTTCAACGCCTTATTATATGGCTTTTTTATTGTGTTCATCTATGTATTGCTCAGTCTACCTTTTCACTTTTTAGACAGTTTAAATCCGGAAATTTTAAATACCATAGCCACTAACGTTCCTTTAAACCTGTTCTTTTTTGCAATCTTTATTTTCTTTGCTTTTTCCTTTTTCGGCTATTATGAGTTGACCCTGCCCAGCAGTTGGGGAAACACAGCCGATTCCAGTTCCAATATGAAAGGTGGCATTGGTATTTTCTTTATGGCATTGACTCTGGCCATTGTTTCTTTTTCTTGTACGGGACCGATTTTAGGATCTTTACTTGCGGGTAGTCTCACCACTGATGGAGGCGCTATGCAGCTTACTGTTGGAATGACAGGTTTTGGTTTTGCGCTTGCCTTGCCCTTTGCACTCTTTGCTTTATTTCCAAACGCATTGAATGCCTTACCGAAATCAGGCGGATGGATGACTACGGTAAAAGTTGTTTTAGGATTTTTGGAACTTGCATTGGCTTTAAAATTCTTATCCAATGCCGATCTTGTTTCCCATTGGGGCTTGCTAAAGCGTGAAGTTTTTATAGGGATATGGGTGTTTTTAGCCTTTGGACTTACACTCTACCTTTTTGGACTGATCCGTTTCCCTCACGATCAAAAAGAAAAATTATCTAAGGCAAGAATTGGAGCAGGGATTTTGAGTTTATTGTTGACCGCCTACCTATCTTTTGGTTTGTTTTCTAAAGAGAATACACTGCAGTTGTTGAGTGGGTTTCCACCCCCAGAATTTTATAGCATATACGCTACAGATAACGAATGTCCGCTTGGATTGGAGTGTTATAAAGATTATGCAACAGGATTGTCGATTGCCCAAAAAACAGGGAAACCCATCTTACTTGATTTTACCGGTTGGGCCTGTGTGAATTGTCGCAAGATGGAAGAGAATGTATGGTCGCAACCCGAAATTTTCAATCTGCTGAACGAGGAGGTGATTTTGATTTCATTATACATCGATGACAAAAGTGAGTTGCCAGAAAACGAAGCCTTCAATTTTCAATACCCCGATGGTCGCGTCCGCACAATCAATACCATAGGTGAAAAATGGGCCAGCTTTCAGAGTTTGAATTTCAATTCAGCATCCCAACCCTTTTATGTGTTGCTGCATGCCGATGGAACCTTATTGAATAGTCCCATACAGTATACGGATGCAACCACTTATTACAAGTGGTTACAAACGGGTTTACAGAATAAGTTGTAGGCCTTTTTGTCTTTTAGCACAATACATTTAGAGTTGGATGATTTTGTCCCCTTTTATTGGTTATTTTCATCAACACTCAAATTAACATTCGACCATCCCCACATCATTTTTGTTGTATTCATCAAAATCCTTGTATATTGTAGTATCCAAATGCACTACTTATGCTCGTTCAACTCTACGGAAGCGCCGTTTATGGCTTAGACGCCCACCTCATAACCATATAAGTTAATATAGATAAAGGAATCGGATACCACTTGGTAGGCTTGCCCGACAATGCCATTAAGGAAAGTAATCTTCGAATTGCTGCGGCGCTTCAAAACATTGGATACCGACTTCCAGGAAAGATAATCACGATTAATATGGCACCGGCAGATTTACGTAAAGAAGGTTCTGCCTACGATCTAACCCTCGCTATCGGGATTTTAGCTGCTTCTGAGCAATTGAAGACGGACGTTCTAAGCGAGTATATTGTGATGGTCGAAATAGCCTTAGACGGTTCGTTGCGTCCCATTAAAGGCGCTCTTCCCATAGCGATTCAGGCTTTAAGACGGTTTTAAAGGCTTTATTCTTCCACAAGAAAATGCAGAAGAAGCTGCCATTGTTTCTGGTATTGATGTCTATGGAATGTCGACGCTGTTGGAAGTGATTGATTTTTTTGAAGGAAAAAGTACAGTTGAGCCTTTACGAATCAATACCCGAGCAATCTTTGAAGAGCAACTGCGGTTTCCCGAGTTGGACTTTGCCGATGTAAAAGGGCAAGAAACCATAAAGCGCTGTATGGAAATTGTAGCAGCAGGTGGTCATAACATTATCCTGATTGGACCCCCTGGGGCTGGAAAAACCATGTTGGCCAAACGCTTACCAAGCATTTTACCACCGATGAGTTTAGGAGAAGCATTAGAAACTACCAAAATCCATTCCGTCTTGGGGCGGGTTAAAGAAAAGGGCTTGGTTCATTCCCGTCCGTTTCGGGCGCCACATCATACCATCTCAGATGTTGCGTTAGTAGGTGGGGGGCAATATCCGCAGCCGGGCGAGATATCGTTGGCGCATAACGGGGTTCTCTTTTTAGATTAATTACCCGAATTTAAGCGTTCCGTATTGGAAGTAATGCGGCAGCCTTTGGAAGATCGAGAGGTTACCATTTCACGAGTAAAATTCACCGTTACTTATCCCAGTTCTTTTATGTTGGTTGCGAGTAAGAACCCCATCCGTCGGGCTATTTCAATACGAGTAACGTAACACCCGTAGAAACCCAAGGTTATCTGAGTAAAATTTCAGGCCCGCTTTTGGATCGAATTGATTTGCATATAGAAGTGGAGCCCGTACCTTTTGAGCAATTATCTGAAAAAGAACTAGGAGAAAGTTCTGAGCGTATTCGAGAACGTGTAACCATGGCTCGAAGCATACAGAGTATAAGGTTCGACAGCCTGAAGTCGGTACATTACAACGCCCAAATGTCCTCAAAGCTAATCCGAACACATTGTAAATTACAACCAGAAGCAGAAGCCTTGTTGGAGGCAGAAATGAAAAAACTGTTCTTATCTGCTCCGGCTTATGACCGTATTCTTAAAGTAGCGCGAACCATTGCCGATTTAGATCAAAAGCCGCAGCTACTTTCCGATCATATTGCGGAAGCCATCCAATACCGGAGTTTGGATCGAGAAGGGTGGATGGGGTAATTCCTCGGTTGGAGGAGCGCATGATTATTTGAAATCTTACTATTGCGCTTTTAAAATGATTCCCCTAAAATGATTAACTTCCCTTAAAAAAATAATGCGTTCTAAATTTAGAGGTGGTCCAGCAATCATCATTACCGCTGCATTTATTGGCCCAGGCACCATAACACTCTGTGTTTTGGCTGGGGTTCAAAATGGGTTTTCGTTAGTGTGGGCCATGCTGCTTTCTATCTTCATAACCATTGTTATTCAAAATACTACCGCACGAATAAGCTTCACTACACGCATGGGTTTGGCAGAAAGTTTATTGCTTCAAACATCAAATCCGATAGTTAAATTCCTTTTGGGAGCCTTGCTTATCAGTGCAATTTTTGTCGGTAATGCTGCCTACGAAGCTGGGAACTTGACTGGTGCTTTGGTCGGAATTCAAACCTTAACTCCAGAAATTGATTTTTATTTTGGTACTGATTTTTATTTCTTACCGCTTCTGGTTGGGAGTTTAGTCGCAGTTTTAATTGTCTTAGGATCCCACAAGCTTTTAAAAAACATCCTCATCGGAATTGTTTTATTGATGAGTATTTCTTTTGTGTTGACCGCAGTTCTTACCCAACCCAATGTGATGGAAGTTCTACGAGGCATGTTTATTCCTTCGTTTAACTCCAAAGATACTTTAACAATTGTTGGCTTATTGGGAACTACGGTAGTTCCGTATAATTTATTCCTACATGCTGCTTTGGTGAAAAAGGAAAGCCTTTCGTTACAAGCCTTACGCCTAGATACTTTTTTTGCAGTTAGTTTGGGCGGTTTAGTGTCGCTGTCTATCATCATATGTGCAGCTGCTCTTCAGGGGCAGTCTATTCAATCGGCTACTGATTTGGGTTTAGCTTTAGCCCCTCTGTACGGTGATTTTGCACCGGTATTGTTGTCGCTTGGCTTTTTTGCGGCTGGGGTTACTTCTGCCATAACCGCACCAATGGCAGCTGCTTTTGTTGTTTGTGAATGTTTTGGATTGCGTTCAAATTCATGGGGATATAAAAGCACTGCATTACTCGTACTCGTTTGCGGTATTCTTTTTTCTTCTTTGCAAATCAAACCCATTGAAGTGATTCGTTTTGCACAAATAACCAATGGTATTTTACTCCCAGTGGTTGGGTTCTTTATTTTAATTTTAATTAATAATATTAGACTAATGCGGGGTCAAACTGCAGGACTAGGTTTGAATGTACTGTTGTTTTCTATTGAATTTTTCTTTCTTTTTTTAGGGGTTAAAAGCCTGGGCTTAATTTTTTAAGATGCACACTATAGATTTAAATTGCGATATGGGAGAAGGAGCAGGTAACGATGCTTTACTGATGCCCTTTATTTCATCTTGTTCCATTGCATGTGGTGGGCATGTTGGTGATGAAGAATCAATTAAAGCCACCCTACTTTTAGCAAAACAGCATGGTGTGCAAGTGGGCGCACATCCAGCCTATCCAGATCCAGAGCATTTTGGCAGAAAAACAATGCAGCTTTCTAATGAAGAATTGAAAGAAAGTTTGCTAAAGCAACTTAGGTTATTCCTTAAATGTTGTGAGCTAACCAAGAGTCCAGTCCACCACATTAAGCCCCATGGCGCTTTGTACAACGATTTATTTCACGATGCAGCAAAAGTTGAGGTTTTTGTTGCAGTTATTAAAACCCTACTTCCTCAGGCGAAGCTGTACTGTTCTCCTGGAAGTTTATTAGAAAAAGAAGCACTCCGCTCCGGGATTCAAGTCAAACGGGAGGGTTTTATGGATCGCACCTACAATGAAGATGGGACTTTGCGTTCGCGCTTGTTAGCGGGCGCCGTTTTAACGGATTTAGATGAAGTAGGGTCTCACGTCCTATCGGTTGTAAAAGATCAAGCTTTACCTGTTTTTGGAGGAGGATACATTCCATTATCGGTTCAAACCTTATGCTTGCATGGCGATCATCCGCAGGCGGTGGAGTTAATTCAAACTGTAAACCGACTCTTAAAATTAAATGGAATCGATGTGCACTAAGCAGGACTTTAATTTTACTGCTCTGGGCAGAACCCTAATCCTTGGTTTTTCTCATCAACAAGATGAACGTTCACTTGATTTTATTCGTGTCTTGAGAACAGCAATTAATAAGCAGTTTCATCAACAACTAGAAGATAGTACCACAACCTTTAACAGTATCAACCTTTTTTTTAAAGAAGCTTTTCAACTAGAGCAGATTAAGCCTGAACTACTAAATATAATTGCTGCCTTGGATTTTAAAAACACCAATCCGACCACACTTTGGAAACTTCCCATTTGTGTTGCTGAGGACTATAACACCGATGTCCAAGAATTTTTTATCGGGGATCAAAAAAAAGTAAACGCTTATATCGATCGCTTTTTGTCATTAGAATTTCATCTTGTTTTTTATGGTTTTTTACCCGGATTTCCCTATCTCGGAGGCCTGCCCACAGCAATGGCTATTCCTCGGAAAGCTACTCCAAGTCGCCTGACTCTTAGAGGCAGTGTGGCCATTGGTGGAGACCAAGTTGGAATTTATCCTCAAGACAGCCCTGGAGGTTGGAATGTTGTGGGTAATTGTCCTATCCCCTTGATGGATTTTACTAAGACCCCACCCAATCCTATCGAACCAGCAGACCGAATACAGTTTTTTGAAATTTCAACAGCGGAGTATGCCGAATTTGTCACTGCATTGGAAAAAAACACAGATCATCCATATCTAAAACCGTTTGCTCATGATTGAAGTAATCGATGCTGGGTTTTATACTTCCATTCAAGATCACGGTCGTGTGGGTTATCGCCATTTAGGTGTTCCTGTTTCAGGGGCTATGGATCAAAAGGCATTTGATTTAGCGCACCAACTGTTGGGCGTAACTTCAGATTTTAGTTGTATTGAATGCACACTGATTGGTCCGATTTTGCGTTTTCATGAACCGTGTACTTTAGTTTTAACAGGTGCGCATATGCAAGCTTGGGTGAACGAGAATCCCATTCAAAACAACACTTCCATTACACTAAAAGCTGGAGATGTATTGAAGCTTAGACGAGCCACAAAGGGATTGCGGACCTATATCAAAATCAATCATGCCATCATAAGTCCTGTAGTGTTGGGAAGCACCTCTTTTTATAAGCCATTAACCCCCAAGGCGGTCCTAAAAAAGGGCAACCCAATCTTTTGGATTAAATCTAAAAAAGTGATTAATATAAGTAATTCGCGAATTCGTTGGGACGACTCTTACCTCTTGAGTAATGATTTAGCAGTTGAAAAAGGTCCAGAATTTGATGTATTATCTGAGCATATACAACAAGAGATTTTCAGGAAAGGTTTTGTAATATCTAGTCAAAATCGAATGGGTTACCGAGTTACTAGCCCGTTTTCTATGGATTCAGTATCCATGTTGAGTGGAGCTGTACGTCCCGGTACAGTGCAGATAACACCTTCGGGAACACTGTTAATTGCTGGGGTTGATGGTCAAGTTTCGGGAGGATATCCTCGAATTTTCCAACTCACAGAAAAAGCATTAAATGTTTTAGTTCAAAAAAAAGAAGGCGATACGATTCGGTTTACATCGCTCGATAAACTTCCTCAAAAGGAACCCTAAAGCGAGGGCCATAAATACCTCCCTTGTCACGAAAACCACAACCAATAATCATATTGATTTCTGCCTTCTTAGGCAGGCCAAGAATTTTCTTTACACGCTTAGAATCGAACCCTTCCATGGGGTAAGTGTCGATTCCTTTTGATGCGATACTGATCATAAAATTCTCGGCTGCAAGGGCTGCGCTTTTATGTGCAATGATCCGCAGGTCACAACGACCAACCTCCCGATACATGGGGCGTGAGAGACCGATAGTAAAGGCTATAATTTTTCTTGCCCAACCCAATATCAAAAAAATTCTCGGTAAAGTCCTTGTTTTTTGAAATGAATACCATATTACGAAATCAATAAAATGTACCGATGAATAATATGAATTACCTCTAATAATGGGGCTAATGACACAAAAAATTACACTTTCAATAAAAGAGAAATTTTAGGGTGAATTTGTGGGGTAAAATTCTTTTATTTACAGAAGAATTTCAAGTAAAAATTAATGTTGAATGTCGTTTGTTTGTAAGTTTTAATGTGCTTTTTAACAATCATTTATGGATTTTATAACCTTTTGGATTTAGGGCGATTTTTAAAAAATAGTTTCTAAGCTTTTTTTAAGTGTTATAAATTCGAAAAAGATTTTAAATTAGAATGAAATATAATAAGTTTAGTAAAGCAGTAACACAGGATCCTACGCAGCCTGCTGCCCAAGCCATGTTACATGCTATAGGATTGACCGATGAGGACTTTAAAAAACCATTAATAGGCATAGCTTCAACAGGTTATGAAGGAAATCCATGTAATATGCACCTCAATGATTTATCTGTCGATATCAAGAAAGGAGTTCAAGCTACTGATTTGGTTGGTTTGATTTTCAACACCATCGGTGTGAGTGATGGAATTTCTATGGGTACACCCGGAATGCGCTTTTCACTTCCCTCACGTGATGTTATAGCAGATTCTATGGAAACCGTTGTACAAGCCATGTCCTACGATGCTTTGGTTACTGTTGTAGGTTGTGATAAAAATATGCCCGGCGCTTTGATGGCCATGTTGCGTTTGGATCGCCCTTCAATTTTAGTGTATGGAGGTACCATTGCACCTGGATGTCACAAAGATAAAAAGTTGGATATTGTATCTGCTTTTGAGGCTTGGGGGGAGAAGGTCGCTGGTACAATGGAAGAATCTGAATTCAAGCAAGTTGTCAAAAAAGCATGTCCCGGAGCTGGGGCTTGTGGAGGTATGTACACCGCAAATACGATGGCTTCTGCCATCGAAGCCTTAGGAATGGCATTGCCCTATAATTCGTCAAACCCAGCGGTAAGTTCAAATAAAAAACAGGAATGCGAACGCGTAGGAGCTGCTCTTCGTCATTTGATCGAACAAGACATTAAGCCCTCCAATATTGTAACTAAAAAATCTTTAGAAAATGCGATTCGTTTGGTTGCTGTTCTTGGTGGCTCTACGAATGCTGTACTTCATTTTCTTGCCATAGCTAAAGCAGCGCAGATTGAATTTACGCTGGATGATTTCCAATTGTTAATGGATAAGACGCCCTTTTTAGCAGATCTAAAACCAAGTGGTAAATACCTAATGGAAGATTTGCATAATGTTGGTGGAGTTCCTGCTGTATTGAAGTTTATGCTTGCAGAAGGTATGCTTCACGGAGATTGCCTTACGGTTACTGGTAAAACCTTAGCTGAAAATTTAGCAGCGGTAGCGGATTTAAAAGAAGGTCAGGATTTAATCCATCCAGTTGCTAATCCAATTAAATCGAGTGGACACATTCGTATTTTAAAAGGAAACCTAGCTACAGGAGGATCAGTTGCAAAAATCACAGGAAAAGAAGGCTTGCTATTCAAAGGCCCGGCACGAGTTTATAACAGTGAATACGATGCCAATGACGGAATTGGAAAAGGAGAAGTTCAAAAAGGAGAAGTCATAGTCATTCGTTACGAAGGCCCTAAAGGGGGACCAGGAATGCCTGAAATGTTGAAGCCAACTGCCGCGATTATGGGCGCAGGCCTAGGTAATGACGTTGCTCTGATTACGGATGGACGATTTTCGGGAGGAACCCACGGTTTTGTAGTGGGTCACATTGTTCCCGAAGCCCAAACCGGAGGAGCCATTGCCCTAGTTGAAAATGGTGATATTATAGAAATAAATGCAGAAAGCAACACCCTGAAGGTGCTGGTTAGCGATCAAGAATTGGCTTCAAGAAGAGCAAATTGGAAAGAGCCGGCATTCAAATTCCAACGCGGGGTTTTATATAAATACATTAAAAACGTTTCTACAGCTTCAGAGGGTTGTGTAACGGACGAGTTTTAATATGGAAAATCAAAAAAAGAATCCTATTTCAGGAGCTGAAGCTATAATACGTTGTCTTTTGGAAGAAGGAGTAGAATTGATCTATGGATACCCAGGAGGTGCGATCATGCCTATTTATGATGAGTTGTATAAGTATAGTGATAATTTGACTCACATTTTAACAAGACACGAGCAAGGAGCTACACATTCTGCGCAGGGCTATGCCCGCACTTCAGGTAAAGTGGGAGTTGCTATGGCTACGTCTGGCCCGGGAGCAACCAACTTAGTGACCGGAATTGCAGATGCTCAAATCGACTCTACACCCATGGTCTGTATTACTGGCCAAGTAGCTTCACATTTATTGGGTTCTGATGCTTTTCAAGAAACGGATATCATTGGGATTTCTACTCCAGTGACCAAGTGGAACTATCAAATCACCAAAGCAAGTGAGATTCCTGAGATTATGGCCAAGGCTTTTTATATTGCCCGATCGGGAAGACCAGGACCTGTACTTATAGACATTACAAAAGACGCACAGTTTGAGTTATTCGACTTTTCATATGAAAAATGCAAAGGGGTTCGGAGTTATGTACCCTTACCCAGTCTCGACACAAAGCAAGTTACTGCTGCAGCTGAACTTATAAATAAGGCAAAAAGACCCATGATTATTTGGGGACAAGGTGTTATTCTTGGGAAAGCGGAAGAAGAATTTAAAGCCTTTGTTGAGACTTCTGGTATTCCAGCCGTATGGACTATCCTCGGTTTATCCGCACTTCCAACCAAACATCCGCTTAATTTTGGGATGGTTGGGATGCATGGAAACTATGGGCCTAATGTTTTAACAAATGCATGCGATGTTTTGATTGCAGTCGGAATGCGCTTTGATGATCGTGTAACCGGAAATCTAGAAACCTATGCAAAACAAGCTACGGTAGTTCATTTAGAAATTGATCCTGCTGAAATCAGTAAAAATGTAAAAGCTCATTTTCCTGTTTTGGGTAGCTGTAAAGAAAGTCTTCCTCAACTTACCCGTTTAGTTAAACACCAAGAATACGCCGATTGGAAACAGCTTTTTGCTGATCATATGGCAATTGAAATTAAAGAGGTTATTAATGGTGACACCCTACCAACCAAAGAAGGCCTGACCATGGGTGAGGTAATTGTTGGGATTAATAAATGTACAAAAGGAGATGCGGTGATTGTTACAGATGTTGGACAACATCAGATGATTGCTTGTCGATATGCCGAATTTGTTCGATCCAAAAGTAACGTTACTTCAGGTGGTTTAGGGACTATGGGCTTTGCATTACCCGCAGCAATTGGGGCTAAAATGGGAGCGCCTGATCGTGAAGTAGTTGCTATTATTGGGGATGGTGGCTACCAAATGACCATTCAAGAACTGGGCACTATTTTTCAGAATAAAACGGCTGTCAAAATTGTTGTTTTAAACAACGATTATTTGGGTATGGTACGTCAATGGCAACAATTGTTTTTTGATAAACGATACGCATCTACCGAAATGACCAATCCAGATTTTGTGACCATTGCAAAAGGATATCATATAGACGCACAACGCGTAAGTAAGCGAGAAGATTTAGATCAAGCCATCGAAACAATGATTGCATCTGACAAACCTTACTTCCTTGAAGTATGTGTAGAAAAAGAAGCTAATGTGTTTCCGATGATACCCACGGGTGCCTCGGTTTCCGATATACGATTGAAATAATGAGCGAATTAACAAAATACACCATATCCATATACACAGAAAATAATGTAGGTTTGCTGAACCGTATTTCTGCTATTTTCTTAAAAAGACATATTGATTTCTTAAGTTTTTCTACTTCACAGTCTGAAATCCCTGATGTGTTTCGATTCATCATTGTAGTAAGCATGACAGAATCGGGAGTTCGAAAAATTGTTCAACAGATTGAAAAGCAAATTGATGTTATAAAAGCTTTTTATCACACAGACGAGGAAACTATTTTTCAAGAATCGGCATTATATAAAGTAAAATCAAGTTCTTTGTTCGAAGAACGTCAAATTCAAAATATGATCAAAGACAGTCACGCTAATATTGTGACCGTTTCGCCAGAATATTTTGTCATTGAAAAAACAGGTTTTCGCGATGAAACCGAAGAGCTACGAGTAGCACTTACCCCTTTTGGCTTGCTGCAGTTTGTTCGTTCGGGAAGAATATCAATTACAAAAGAAAAAATGGGAATCTCAGAGATTCTCAACTCATTTAAACAACAAAATAAAGACTAAACTATTTACAATGGCAAATTATTTTAATCAACTTTCACTTAGAGATCAACTCAATCAACTTGCGCAATGTCGTTTCATGGATGCTTCAGAATTTGAAGATGGAATCGCAGCTTTAGCGGGCAAAAAAATTGTAATCGTAGGTTGCGGTGCACAAGGATTAAACCAAGGGCTGAATATGCGCGATTCTGGATTGAATATTGCGTATGCTTTACGTCAAGGTGCAATTGATCAAAAAAGAGCTTCCTATCAAAACGCAGTTGACAATAAGTTTTCTGTAGGCAGTTATGAAGAAATGATTCCAGATGCAGATGTTGTTATCAACCTTACACCTGATAAAAACCATACGCCTGTAGTACAAGCCGTGATGCCCTTAATGAAAAAAGGAGCTACACTTTCTTATTCTCACGGATTCAATATCGTAGAAGAGGGAACTCAGGTTCGTGAGGACCTTACGGTTATTATGGTAGCCCCTAAGTGTCCTGGTTCTGAAGTAAGAGAAGAATATAAAAGAGGTTTTGGAGTACCTACTCTAATTGCTGTCCATCCTGAAAATGATCCTCAAGGTCATGGATTAGATCAAGCAAAAGCCTATGCTGTTGCTACTGGTGGTCATCGTGCTGGTGTATTAGAATCTTCTTTTGTAGCTGAAGTTAAGTCCGATTTAATGGGAGAGCAAACCATCTTATGCGGGGTGCTACAAACGGGTTCAATTTTGTGTTTCGACAAAATGATTGAACAAGGGATTGAGCCAGCTTACGCTGCTAAATTAATTCAGTACGGATGGGAAACCATTACCGAAGCCCTTAAGCACGGTGGAATAACGAATATGATGGATCGTCTTTCTAATCCTGCAAAAGTTAAAGCATTTGAACTTTCAGAAGAGTTAAAAGAAATTATGGAGCCTTTATTCCATAAACATATGGATGATATTATGTCGGGTCATTTCTCTAAGACCATGATGGAGGATTGGGCTAATGACGATAAAAATCTTTTGGGCTGGAGAGCGGCAACCGGCGAAACTGCTTTTGAAAAAACAAAGGTAACCGACCAAGAAATTTCAGAGCAAGAGTTCTTCGATCATGGCGTCTTGATGGTGGCATTTGTTAGAGCAGGAGTAGAGCTTGCTTTTGACACAATGGTGGCTGCCGGAATTAAAGAAGAATCTGCATACTATGAGTCTTTACACGAAACTCCATTAATTGCAAATACCATTGCACGTAAAAAATTATTTGAAATGAATCGTGTTATTTCGGATACAGCAGAATACGGATGCTACCTATTCGATCATGCGTGTAAGCCGATGCTTACCGAGTTTATGAAGAAAATAAATATTGATGTTATTGGAACAGCTTTTGCTGCTGATCAAAATAACGGTGTCGATAATAAAAAACTCATTGACATCAATGAAATCATTCGTTTTCACCCTATCGAAATGATCGGTTACGAACTGCGTGATTCGATGACAGCAATGAAAAAAATCGTATAACTATTGCATAAAAAACCCACAGTTTTAGGAGCCCAAAAAGCACTACAAGTTCTCTCGAATGTAGTGCTGGAGACTACTTTGCAATATAACAACCGTTTATCTGATGTCTTTTCTTCCTCCGTTTTCCTCAAAAGAGAGGACCAACAACAGGTACGTTCTTTTAAGATAAGAGGTGCTTACAATAAGATAAACGCACTTGATCCAAAAGAGCTTAATAAAGGAATTGTTTGCGCAAGTGCAGGTAACCATGCTCAAGGCTTTGCTTTTTCGTGCAATCAACTGAAGATTAAGGGAATCGTTTACATGCCCATACCAACCCCAAATCAAAAGGTGGAACAGGTAAAGATGTTTGGGGGGCCTTATGTTTCTATTGTTTTGATAGGAGACACCTACGACGACTCGCAGCAAGCTGCGCTTGCCCATTGTAAAAAAGGCGGACTAGCTTTTGTCCATCCATTTGATGATGTGGATGTAATCGAGGGACAAGCAACAATTGCCATTGAACTTATAAAACAAGCAAACAAACCTTTGGATTATGTATTTGTTCCCATTGGTGGTGGTGGTTTGATTTCGGGAATTTTAACTGTTTTTAAGGCCTTATCTCCGAACACAAAAATAATTGGAGTAGAACCTTTAGGCGCTCCTTCAATGAAAATTTCTCTTGAAAACAAGAAAAATACAAGACTGCAAAAGATAGATAAGTTTGTTGATGGTGCTGCAGTTCAACAGGTAGGAAACCTAAGTTATGAGATTTGTGAAGAACATTTAGATGACTGTATTACAGTAGCTGAAGGTCGAATTTGCCAAGAGATTTTAGATTTATATAATAAAGAAGGTATTGTTGCCGAACCGGCTGGGGCATTGGCTATTGCTGCTTTGGATCAATATGCATCAACCATTAAAGGAAAGCAAGTTGCAGTAATTCTGTGTGGCGGAAATAACGATATTACCCGTACTCCAGAAATTGAAGAACGCGCTTTACTCTATGCCCAATTAAAGCATTATTTCATCGTTCGTTTTCCGCAACGAGCTGGGGCTCTAAAAGATTTTGTTACTCATGTTTTAGGACCTGATGATGACATTACACACTTTGAATTTTCAAAAAAAAGCAACCAGCATTTTGCTCCCGCTGTAGTTGGTGTCGAGTTGAAAAAGGAAGCAGATTTTGTTCCGCTTATGGAACGAATGAAAACCCAAGGATTCTTTGGAGAATACCTTAACGACAAGCCCGATTTATTTGATTTTCTAAAAAATTAAGGGTAGTACAAATTCAAAAACAGCTATCAGGAGTACTACAGCAATACAGTTGATTATAATTCCAACCCGTGCCATTTCATGTACCTTAATAAACCCACTGGCAAATACAATTGCATTAGGGGGTGTTGCCATGGGCAGCATGAATGCACAACTGCTTGCCATGGTTACCGGGATTAATAAATAGAGTAAGGGTATTTCAAGACCAAGCGCAATTCCAGCAACTACAGGAGCTAATACAGCTACAAGCGCCACATTACTCATCAGTTCTGTCATAAAGAGCATCAGGATAATCAGGAAGGATGCAGTTAGAAGAATGCTGAAGTTTCCTTCGGCAATATAGGTTGTGATCAGCGATACAATTCCCGTTGCTGACATTCCTTTAGCTAGCGCAAGCCCACCGCCAAAAAGAATGAGAATTCCCCAAGATAATTTTTGTGTATCCTGCCAATCTAAAATAAAGTCCCCTTTTTTCAAATCAAAAGGTATAGCAAAAAGGGCAAGGGCCCCTAGAATACTAATGACGGTGTCCGATAGTTTTAGCCCAGGGAAGACGGAGTTAATTAAAGTCCTAAAAATCCAAAGAGATACTACAATTCCGAATACCCACAGAACCTGTTTTTCCTTCGGTCTGATAGGGCCTAACTTTTCAAGTTCATTGTCGATTACTTCTTGTGAGGCTCTAAACTGAAGGCCTTTTGTTGAAAACATTCCGTATACCAAAACAAGATATATTACAGTAATCATCACGATAGCAAATGGCAAACCGATCATCATCCATTTGACAAAAGAAATCTGTATTTGGTATTCATTCTCTAAAAGCCCGATGAGTACCGAGTTTGGGGGAGTACCAATTACAGTTGCAATTCCTCCAGCATTAGCCGAAAATGCAATTCCCAGCATCACACTCAAAGCAAAATTTTGTATTTGTTTTGTTGAAGATTCTTGTTGGTCGATGAGTAAATTAATTACGGACAAGGCAATGGGAAGCATAACTACTGTACTTGCGGTATTACTGATCCACATACTCATGAACGCGGTTGCGATCATAAAACCCAAAATCACTTTATTGGGTGAGGTCCCCGTTTTCTTTATAATGGTCAGGGCAATTCTTCGGTGCAAGTTTACCTTTTCGAGACCTAAAGCTAAAACAAACCCTCCGAAAAACAGAAATACAATGGAGCTTCCGTAGTTTGCCCCAACATCATTAACTGCCATAACACCTGTCAATGGAAAAATGATTAATGGAAGTAATGCAGTTACCGAAATAGATACAGCTTCACTAATCCACCAACTTACCATCCATAAAGCGGTAGCGAGAACTGCTGTAGCTTCAAAGGATAAAGTGCCAAATGGAAAGTTGAGAACCGTTATAAAAAGTAAGGGCCCAGCAAAGAGTCCGATTTTTTTTGAAAGGGGATGTGTATGCATAAAAAATTTGATTGCATTATAAACTTAAAGATACTTGAGTTTAAATGGACTAACAACTTTTTCTTCTAACTAATTTTTAATATTTTTGAACGTAATTAATTCATGAAATAAACGCATTTCGTCTGATTTTATTTACTATTCACAATATAATCATTAACTTGATTTAATATTATCATCAAAAAGTTAAACAAAACTTCATTATGACGCAGCTTTCTAAAAATGCTACTATGGTATCCCCACAATTTAAGAACCACATCCACTGCAACGAGTATTTGGTAGACGGCGTATTGCATACCTGGAATGGTGCTACGTCTGAAGTGTATTCGACCATACAATCGGAAGGTAAAGACGGTCATGTGGGACCAACACTTTTAGGCTCTATTCCCGATATGGAAACGGATGCAGCTTTGGCTGCATTAGGTGCTGCTGAAAAAGCGTACAACAGAGGTCAGGGGGTTTGGCCAACAATGAAGGTTAAAGATCGTTTGCGATGCTTGACAACCTTTGCAGAAAAAATGAAAGATTCTCGGGAGCAAGTAGTAGAGTTGCTTATGTGGGAAATAGGGAAAAATAAAGCAGATTCTTACAAAGAATTT
>DLQQ01000047.1:5840-17470 GCA_002477625.1 Candidatus Arcticimaribacter sp. UBA7428 | reverse complement strand
GGTATCCATGCTCATATTAGAAGAGGCCCTTTGGGCGTAATTTTGTGTTTAGGACCGTATAATTACCCATTAAATGAAACTTTTTGTTTGCTTATTCCTGCTATTATTATGGGGAATACTACAATTTTCAAACCTGCAAAACACGGAGTATTACTAATAACACCTTTGTTGAAAGCATTCCAAGAGAGTTTTCCAGCTGGTGTAGTTAATATTCTTTTTGGACGTGGACGCAAAATTGCTTCTCCTATTATGGAAACGGGAAAAGTAGATGTATTGGCTCTGATAGGGCACAGTTCCTCAGCCGTTGCTCTTCAAGATTTGCACCCCTATAAAAACCGCTTGCGTTTAGTTTTGGGATTGGAGGCAAAAAATCCGGGTATTATTTTACCAGATGCGGATTTAGATTCTACTATAAAAGAGTGTATTTCTGGTTCACTATCCTACAACGGTCAACGTTGTACAGCACTAAAAGTATTGTATGTACATGAATCCATCGTTGATGAGTTTAACAAACGTTTTTCGGAAGCAGTAGATGCTTTAAAGTTTGGTTTGCCTTGGGAAGATGATGTTTTCTTAACGCCTTTGCCAGAACCCGGAAAACCTGCTTATATACAAGAATTGATCAAAGATGCGGTTGCAAAAGGCGCAAAAATAATGAATAAAAGAGGAGGGGAGTTGACGGATAATTACTCTTTCCCGGCTGTTTTATACCCAGTTAATGATACGATGAGTGTTTACCATGAAGAACAGTTTGGACCCGTAGTACCGGTGATTTCTTACTCTGATATTAATGAACCTCTAGATGCCATGGCTACTTCGGACTACGGACAACAGGTTAGTTTGTTTGGAAGAGATGTTCGTAAATTAGCTCCGCTGATTGATGTATTAGCCAACTTGGTATGTCGTGTTAATTTAAACAGCGCTTGTCAACGTGGACCGGATGTATATCCGTTTACGGGACGTAAAAATTCTGCTGTGGGTACGTTAAGTGTATACGATGCACTTCGTTCATTTTCTATTCGAACGTTTGTGGCTGCCAAAGACACGCCTTACAATAACGAGATCTTAGATACGCTTATGAATTCTAAAGAATCTAACTTTGTAAATACGGAGTATTTGCTCTAGGCTCAAAAATACTGACCGATACCAAAAACCAATCCGCCGGGACTGTTGTCGAAAGAGAACCCATAATCGATTCGAATGATGGCTCTGAAGATGAATTTGTGAATTATTCGCACCCCTACACCTGAGCGCGTTTCTATGGATTTGTTTTTGAAAAAGGTATTGAGATTTTCACCGGCTTGTCGTAAACTTCCAATATCCCAAAATCTGTTGGCTTGTAATACAAACCATTTCTTTTCAATTAGGGTATGACGATACTCGGTATTCACCACCCAAACACCGCTACCGCGCTTTACCAAATTTCCAATTCCTCGAATGTTCTCGTTGTTGTCTATCGCAAAAGGAGGAAAAGGAGAGGGAGTGTTGGTTGCCAAACCAATTTTAAGTCGGGTAGCCCAATTGCCTTTACTTTTTATTCTTTTATAGAAAAATAAATTATTTTCAAAAGAGACAAACTGTCGGTCACCATTGATGTTTTTTCCCGTCACAAAAGTAAAATTCGTAAAACTTCTAAAACCTTCTGTGAAATAATAGTGATAATTTAAGGCGTTATAATCATAAAAGGCCTTGCCTAAATATTTATTTGTTTCAAATTCATTAGGTACTTCAGGAAGATCTTCTCCCTATTTTTTTAAGTACTTTTCAGTAATTAGTCCAAACCCGACACTCACTTTATTTTTTAAATTCAATTCATAGCCTAGCAGCATTTCTAGGGAGTTGTTGGTGTAATCATAAAAGGACTCATTGAATTCATCTCGAATAGGCTCCAGCGTTTTATTGTGCTGACCGATTATTTTATACCCTAATTGAGACGTTATAAAATTGGGATTTCCAAACAAAAAGCTGTACCCTGAATAAATATTTTTTCTGTAAAAAAAAAACTGCGGTATAACCGCGTCCTAAAAAGTTGTAATCATTGATTCCTAAATGATAAGCAAATTGATCTTCAACTCTAGTCCACAAGTCCACTGCCGGAATAAGGGTGAAATTTTCTTCAATGTGGAAAACCAATTCAGCTTCTTTTTCATCAATTTGTATGATTTCATAGGTAGCGTGGCTCACCGCAGGTTCTCGGATTAAGCGTAAGATATCGGCCTGAACTAGGCTACTGTCAATTGCTTTCCCTGCTTCACTATGAATGAGTATATCAATGAAACTCCGCTCTGACTTTTTTAACCCCTCTACTTTAATTTCACCAATAATTGGCACTTTGTTTTGTTGTGCTGCAAGCACCCAACCAAATAAGAAAATGAAGAGGAATACACCCTTAGGTTTTTGAATTAAAATCATAGGGTCTAGTCTAATAAATCTCGTAAGCCAAAATTAAAAGTTTGTCCTAAACCGGTGTCATTTCCACGAACAAAATTGGTGTAGATAACCTCCAGGTTAATAGCACGGGTTAGCTGGTATTTTGCTCCAGCACCAACAGCAGTATAGTATTGTGAGAAGCCATTGTTTATTGCGATCAGGTTATAGTGCTGAACAAGCCCAAGAACTGTAAAGTTTTGATTAGGGAAACAACTAACAAAAACACCCGGAGCAACCCCAAGAGAATCGTTTGCATAACTGGATTCTTTTTTCCAAAACTGTATAGCGTATTTACCTCAGTAAAAATTTGAAAAAATTCGTTATTTGATACATAGTCATAGAAAAATTTGTTTTGCCAAATAAAACCTTTTTGGTCTAAAAAGACAGATGATATTTCTTCTTGATCAATTGTTGGGATGTGAAATGCTGATTGTATTGTAAAATTACTCACCTGTTTTATGGGTGAAAATTTTATTGAGGGAGCAAAACTCGTTATTCCCGATCTACTGAATTGAGCAGGATTGTTTTAAATTCAAAATCAGATAAAGCATCCATTCCATTAATTGTATTGGAACGGTATTCAATACTAAGCCCTAAATTTATTGTCTTGGAGTCATTGATTCCAGTAAAAAACATCAAGGGAAGATGTGAAAAAATTTCGCCGAGGACGATCCGATAGAGTACCATTTTTATCAACCTCTTTAACCTCAGTATACAGGTTGTTGAACCACTTTATGTCCCATTGCCCTTTGGTTAAGAGCTTGGAAGGTGAAAATGTAAAGAGATTATTTTTTGTTGTTAGACTGTCTTTTACTTGTGCTTGAGCGACTATACAGCAGCAAAAAGCCAAGAGTCCTAAGAGAACTTTGTATTTCATGATGTAAAATTTGAGTAATGTCAAAGTAACAAATTCGATGCCAACATCAAAACTTTTATGTTACAAATCAATTAGTTACCTTAGGTATTTAAAGATGATTCGATTGAAAATTATATATCATACGATATGCATTTTGTTTGTGTGTATTGGGTTCAGCTTAGTTTCGTGTATTTCCTTAAAGCAATATCCGCTTGAAAGCTATAGCTGGGTAGCTCCAGAAGTCCGTCAGTTCGAAGCCTTGGATCAAACTCAAGAATACCCTGATAATGCTATTTTGTTTATAGGAAGTTCTAGTATTCGTTTATGGAATACCCTTGAGGAAGACATGAAGCCTTTTCCAGTTATTAAAAGAGGTTACGGAGGTGCTCATTTTCGGGATATTATTTTTTATACCGATCGGATTTTAGCCAACCACAATCCAGAAATTATCGTCTGCTTTGTTGCCAACGACATTAAAGGAGTTCCAGAAGATGAAAGCCCAAAGAAGGTTTTACGTTTAATCAAGTACTTTATAAGACAAGTTCGAGAAAAATATCCATCAACACCCATAGTCTTTATAGAGATAACGCCTACACCGAGCCGATGGAAGCAATGGAACGCTATTGAAAAAGTAAATCGCTTGGTTGAGGAATTGTGCGCCCGTAAAGAGGGACTTTATTTTGTGTCTACGGCTTCCGCTTTCTTAGCTGAAGACAATAAACCCAATGATTCGTTGTTCATATCCGATCGTTTGCATTTGAATTCCAAAGGATACACTGTTTGGAATCGGTTGATTAAGAAAGAACTTAAAAGAATAAAGAAAGCAAATAGCCTTTAAGGAAGGTTCACATAGGCCCAATACATGAGGGCAAATTGTATTGGAATTCGAAGTCCAAGCGCCCAAAGGGACATACCCAACCTGTTTCCCGGCAGCAGCATATTGACGTGTACTATTAAAAATACGGTTAGTATAGCAATAATACCCCATAGTGCAATGCTTCTTGTCACGGGAAAAAGCACTCCTAAGCCCAGTACAATCTCGGCAATACCACTCCAATAAATTAATGCATCGTGTGCAGGTAAGAATTTAGGCATCATGGGTCTGTAAAAACCGGTATGGGTAAAATGAACAATTCCGAGGATGAAATAAATGCCTCCCATGCAATATAGTTGTATCATATCAGTTTATGTTTTCTGTTCCGAGGAGGGAATCTTTTATAAGGTTTTGTTTGATGAATTGGAGTGCATGTGCCACACTTTCCATGGGACGTTCTTCCATGGGTACATGGCCCGTTTCCTTCATGACAATCAAACTGCTGTTTGGGAGTTCGTTCATGAATTTCGCTCCATTTTCGACGGGTATCCAAAGGTCGTTTTCGCCCCAAATAAGTAAAGTCGGGGCTAGCACTTGTGACAAGCGATCCGTATCATCTTGCCCTTCTAAATTTGCACGTTCAATAAAAGCAGCACGACTGCCTTCCCTTAAAATCATTTGATGATAACGATCAATCAATGCCTCACTTACCTTACTGTCATCGAAATAGACTTCTTCCAAATTGTCTTTTACAAAGGATCTGGGGGTGATGAGTTTTAAAAGTTGATTGAGCACCGGAATTGAAGCCAATCTAAAAATTAGGGGACGTTCCTTTTCTGATGGGAATCCAGCTGGATTTAGTAAAATTAGTTGCTTTACTTGTTCTTGGTGATCTGAGGCGTAATGCCAACCAATAGAACCCCCTAGAGAGTTTCCAGCAAGAACAAATTCAGTAACTTCAAGTTGGTTCAGCAACTGCTCTAAAAAACGATTGTAGGTTGCTATATCATATTGATTTGTTGCATTTGGACCCGTAATACCAAAGGCTGGAAGATCCATACGAATGACACGATACTCTTTTATAAGCTCTTCGGTCCAAGCATCCCAAGTGTGTAAGGAGGCACTGGTGCCGTGCAGGAGAACAATTGGAAAGCCAGCTCCTTCATCTTTGTAATGAACTTCAAGTCCATCAACAGAAATGAATTGCGAATTGGAGTCCGTATACAGTTCCTCTAGGGTTTCAACACTAACATTAGGTGTTCTTGCTATCAATAGGAGTACGAGTAGCGCACCAAAAAAAAGCACCAATATTTTTAAAAATGTATTTATAAATTTAGTCGACATCATCCTTCAATTAACGTATTTAAAATGAGTTGAGCAAACTGCTCCTTATTTTTTAAAGTATTTAAGCTATAAGGGCTACTCAACAGCTCTTTAAAAATTGCCATGGAACATCATTTGGGGTTGACTTATGATCCGATACAGGGACTGGTTCAAGTGCCTTGTATTGAACGGAATTCTGTGGGGGCCATCAAAGCCATTATGGCTTCAAATTTAGCCTTGAACGGCAATCCCGAAGATGCGGTTGTGAACTTTGATCAGGTCGTAAAAACCATGTGGGAAACAGGGCAGGCAATGAATTCTAACTTTAAAGAAACATCAGAAGGCGGCTTGGCAATTCACGTAGCTGTATCTTTTCCCAGTTGCTAATAGTTGCTCGGTTATATGTTGGGATAAAAAATCTTGACAATGATATCGGCGTGTTTTTCTACTTCTTTTTCATCAAAGGGATCAATACCGAATTGCTTTTTCATTTGATAGTTGAACAAGAAAATGGAGTTGGCAGCACTGAAAAAAATTGTAGTTAAGTTTGGGATTGGAAAATCTTCGCTCAAACCCTTTTTAACTAACATTCTGTGTAATTGACTAGTCTTTAAAGTTAGCGGTTTGAGAACATGCTCAATTAACCAGTCACTTCGAGGGGATTCTTGTGTCATTTCGTGTACAATGACCAAATAGAGTTCTGGGAATTTTGAATTGTAGTATATGAACTGACGTGCCAAGGTCTTTGCAGTATCTTTTAGCGATAAATGCTTTAGGAGCTTAAAGGTGGTTACAGATTCTTTCAAATAAGCATCAAAAGCAGTGCTTACCGCTTTTTTCCATAAGTCTTCTTTATTCCCGAAATGATAGTGTAACAAGGAATCATTGACCGCGCATTGAGTTGAGATTTTATTAATGCTCGTCCCGCCATAGCCGTGTTTTGAAAACTCTTTTAACGCCTTGTTTAGAATCGCTCCCTGATCGATTCCCGATTTCTCATTTGGACGACCTCTCTTGCGTTTATTGATTTTATCTGTATCCTCTTTCTTGCTCATTTGTTGTAAATTAAACGATTTTAAATCAGATTTAAAAATTGTAAGCATTCATTTTTTAAATTAATTAAGAACATAACCAATATATTTCTATATTTGTTTTTATTGATACGCTTTTGAATCCATGAACTATACCTCAATTACTGTTGAACGAAAAGAAAACTACGCCATAGTCCAGTTGGATGGTGGTAAGGTCAATCAAATCAATACGGCTATGGTTCGTGATTTGAAACATGTTTTTACGGTATTGGATCAAGACGATTCGGTTCGTGGTATAATCCTCAGCGGGCGACCCCACGGATTTAGTGCTGGGTTGGATATTGTGAATATTGCCATGAGAGGAACAGCAAAAGCTACAGAATTTTGGACTTATTACCACGAAGCTTTGCAGGCCATGATTCGATTTTCAAAACCCTTTGTGTGTGCCATTACGGGATATGCTCCAGCAGGAGCGACCATTCTGGCCCTTTGTGCAGATTATAGGGTGATGGGTATAGGAGCTAAACATGTTGTTGGGATGCACGAATTTAAGTTGTCCATGCAAGTTCCCGAATTACTTTCTGATATATACGCCTATCACTTAGGCGAAAAACAAGCATGGGAGGCTGTACAGCAAATGAAACTTTATACAAGCGATCAAGCACTTGAAGTTGGGTTGGTCAACGAGTCAGTTGCAGTCGAATCGGTATTGGAGCGTTCGGAATTATACTTGCAAAAGATGTTGAGTATACATACCCCTGTTTTTACGGAAACAAAACGCTCATTAAGAAAAAACTTACTTAAATTGGTGGATCTAGATTTCACTCAATTGGTAGAAGATGTAATTGATAATTTGTCTGACCCTTTTACACAGCAGGTGATACAAGAATTTAAGAATAATTTAAAAAAGTAAAATAAATAAAGATGGAAGCATACATTTATGATGCCGTTCGATCGGTTCGAGGAAAAGGAAATAAAAAAGGAGCTCTTAATGGAGTTACACCTACCGAGTTGTCTCGTCAAGTATTAGTAGCACTTAAGGAAAGAAATGCTTTGGATACCTCTAAGGTTGAAGATGTAATTTTTGGCTGTGTTGCTCAAGTAAAAGATCAAGGAGTAAACATTGCAAAATCTGCAGCTCAAGAATCGAATTATGGGGATCACCTCTGTGGTGTAACCTTAAACCGTTTTTGTGGCTCCGGTCTTGAAGCTATGAATCAAGCGGCTGCTTATGTAAAGTCTGGTTTCAGTTCGCTCATGGTCGCTGGTGGAGTAGAAAGCATGTCTCGTGTCCCTATGGGATCTGATGGAGGAGGTTTTTTAATGGATCCTTTGCAAGCGATTCCAAGAAATTTAGTTCCTCAGGGTATTTCTGCAGATTTGATTGCTACCAAATACGGTTATTCTAGAAACGACACTGATTTATTTGCTGTTGAATCCCAAAGAAGAGCATCAGAAGCAGAGGCGGACAAACGTTTTGTATCACGTATTCCAATTAAAGACATCAACGGACTTGATATTTTAGCTACAGACGAAAACATTCGCCCTTCGACCACACTCGAGGGTATAAGTAAACTCCAGCCTTCCTTCGCCATGATGGGAGCTATGGGTGGTTTCGATGCAGTTGCTATCGATAAATATCCAGAAGTTGAAGAATTAGATCACGTACACCACGCCGCTAATTCCTCTGCCATTGTAGATGGAGCTGGGGCAACCTTAATCGGTAACAAAGCCATTGGTGAAGCACTAGGCTTAACAGCTCGGTTTAGAGTTCGTGCTGCAGCCGTAGAAGGTACAGACCCAACCATCATGCTTACAGGACCAGTTCCTGCAAGTGTTAAAGCATTGAAACAAGCTGGGATGAGCATCAATGACATTGACTTATTTGAAGTTAACGAGGCTTTTTCTGCTATTCCAATGTATTTTATGGACAAGCTCGGTGTTGACCATTCCATAGTAAACGTAAATGGAGGGGCGATTGCTATGGGTCACCCCCTAGGGGCTACCGGTTGTATGATCGCTGGAACGCTTATGGATGAACTAGAAAGAAGAAATTTAAATACCGGATTAATCACCCTATGTATTGGTGGAGGAATGGGTATTGCTACAATCATTGAACGTGTCTAATTAAGAATTAAGAAAAAGTATTTCAAATGGAACATATTAAAAACGACCTTTTTGAATTTGAAGTTGGAACGGATGGTATCGGAATCCTTTCAATCAATCAAGTCAATAACCCAACGAACTTATTCAGTACCGAATTCATAACCGCCTATATCGAATTAGCAAATCAAGTTGTTGCTGACAAAGAAATTAAAGGGATGATTTTAACTTCTGGCAGAAGTATGTTTATGCCAGGTGCCGATCTGAGAGAATTACAAACGATGGGAGACGATCCTCAAAAAACATTTGATGGCACCATGCAAATGCATCAAGCGCTGCGTGCTCTTGAAACAGCGGGCAAGCCTTTTGTTGCTGCTATAAACGGCACTGCAATGGGGGGTGGACTGGAATTGTGTTTGACCTGTCATCACCGAATAGTGCTCAACAGTGTAAAAATAAAATTAGGTTTTCCGGAAGCTAAGGTTGGTTTGCTACCCGCTGGTGGTGGAAACTCCAAGGTTCCTTACTTATTGGGCATTCAAACTTCTTTGATATATCTCTTGCAAGGAAAAGAAGTACGTCCCGCTCAAGCCTTAAAAGATGGTCTTATAGATGACCTCGCTGAAAGTCAGGAAGAACTTATTCAAAAAGCGAAGGATTGGATTCTTGCAAATCCAAATCCAGTTCAACCTTGGGATAATAAAAAACACCGTGTTCCAGGTGGTGATGTATGGTCTGCAAACGGAGTTCAAACGCTTGTTGGTGCTGCAGGTAACCTAAGTAAAATGGCACATGGAAATTATCCAGCGCAAAATTATATTATAAAAGTAATCCATGATGGATTGCCCATAACGATTGATCGTGCATTAGAAATTGAAGCCCGCTATTTTATAAAGCTATTGGCTTCTAAGGAAGCAAAAAATATGATCCGTACAGGATTTATGGAATTGCAAAAAGCCAAAAAAGGAATTGCACGTCCAAAGACTGAGCCTGCCTACGAAATTAAAAAATTAGGTATTTTGGGCGCTGGGATGATGGGCGCTGGAATTGCATATGTCTCTGCAAAAGCCGGAATGGATGTGGTTCTTAAGGATGTTTCACAAGAAGGGGCCGAAAAAGGGAAAGCTTATTCGAAAGCAATTTTAGATAAGGCAATTTCTAAAAACCGTTCTACACCCGAAAAAGCGGAAGCGTTACTCTCGAAAATTGAAGCAACTACAGATCCTGCGTCGATGAAAGACTGTGATCTTGTAATTGAAGCCGTATTTGAAGATCCAAAGCTAAAAGCAATTGTAACAGCGGAAACGGAAGCAGTTCTTGGTACTGATAAAGTATATGCATCCAACACTTCAACGATTCCGATTACCGAATTAGCAAAAGCATCTTCCCGTCCAGCAAATTTCATTGGAATTCATTTCTTTTCTCCCGTAGAAAAAATGCCTCTAGTTGAAATCATTGTTGGAGAAAAAACAGAAGCAAAGGCTATTGCTGCCGCTGTAGATTATACAGTTGCTATTGGTAAGATTCCAATTGTAGTAAACGATAGCCGTGGATTTTACACCTCCCGTTGTTTTGGAACCTTTGTTTCCGAAGGATCTTTTATGGTAGAAGAAGGAGTTCCAGCTGCAATGGTAGAGAATGTTGCTAAAGGAGAAGGAATGGCCGTTGGGCCATTGGCAGTAATAGATGAAGTAACCCTTACTTTAGGATTACACGTTTATGAAAGCGATCCGACACCAAACAAGCCGGCATTCCAAGAGCGTTCATATAAAATGCAAAAAGACCTTGTAGACAACCACGGTCGTAAAGGGAAGAAGTGGGGCGCAGGCTTCTACGACTATCCAAAAGGCTCACCTAAGAAACTATGGCCTGGACTTGCAGAAAAATATAATTCTAATGTTGCTTATCTCGATAAGGAAACTGTTGGAAAACGAATTCTACACCGTCAGGCAATTGAAGCTTTTAAGTGTTTAGAAGAAGGCGTTTTGAAAAGTGTAGTTGATGGGGATTTAGGATCTGTTTTAGGATGGGGGTTCCCAATCTTTACTGGTGGAGCCTTATCGTATATTGATTTTGTAGGCATGCAAAAATTTGTTGCTGAATGCGACGATTTCACTTCTCGTTTCGGAGCGCGCTTTGCTGTTCCAGATGCTTTGAGAGCGTTGTCGGAAGCTGGGAAATCGATTCACGACTATAAAAAATAACAGCAATCATAATTCATTGAATGCTCCTTTTTATAGTTTTTAATTTGGAGCATTTTTTAAATATAACCTATGGATACGATTCAAGAAGTAGTTGATTTATTGACCCTCAAGAAAATCGACGAAAATACTTTTCAAGGTGAAAACTACACAACCCCCTGGGGTCGGGTATTTGGAGGACAAGTTCTTGGGCAATCGCTTTATGCAGCTTATCAGTCCGTTCCCAAAGATCGTTTTGCACATTCCATGCATGCATATTTTATCTTAGGCGGGCAGCTCGATATCCCAATAACCTATGAAGTAGATTCCATTCGGGATGGAAAAAGCTTTACCACTCGCAGGGTAGTTGCCAAGCAAAATGGCGTAGCGATTTTCAATATGTCGGCTTCTTTTCATAAAAAAGAAGAAGGAATCGACCATCAAATTCCCATGCCCAACCTGATTATGCCAGAGAATTTAATTCCTACTGTAGCTCAAATCAATGAGCTTGAAACGACAGCACCAAAAGTTTATAAGCGATTAAAAAGCTTATTACCAACGGTATTTGATATTCGACCTGTAGAAAGTTTTTTGAGTAAGTATAGTAAAAACAGTCCCCCCTATGACAATCTATGGTTTACTTCGGCCGCAAAACTCAATCGAGATGATGTGGCACTTAATCATCAACTACTTGCTTATGCATCTGATTATAACTTATTGAGTACAGCCACTGCTCCCCATCGAGAAGAACTCAACACCAAAAGTATGTTTTATACCAGTTTAGACCATGCGCTTTGGTTTCACCGAGACTTTTCTATTGACGATTGGCTCTTGTATGCTATGGATAGTCCAAGTGCTTCCAATTCGAGGGGTTTTGCTCGCGGTAGTATTTT
>DLQQ01000047.1:0-5832 GCA_002477625.1 Candidatus Arcticimaribacter sp. UBA7428 | reverse complement strand
AATAAAAATGGAGACTTGGTTGCCTCTGTAGCTCAAGAAGGTCTGATTCGAGAACAAATTAAAAAAGCATAATCAACCCAAATAGAATTCATTAGTATGATATTTAAATTAGAAGAAGAACATTTAAGTGTTAAAGAAGCTGCACGAGAATTTGCTAGAACACGTTTAAAGGATGGTGTTATTGAACGTGACACTACCATGGCTTACCCAACTGAATTTGTCAAAGAAATGGGTGAAATGGGTTTTTTAAGCATGATGACTGACCCCAAATATGGTGGAAGTGGTATGGATACCCTTTCCTATGTAATTGCTATGGAAGAAATCTCAAAAATCGATAGCAGTTGTTCGGTGATTATGTCCGTGAATAATTCTCTTGTTTTATTTGGCCTTGAAAAATACGGAACCGAAGAACAAAAACAAAAATACATTCCGAGATTAACTACGGGGGAAGCGGTAGGCTGTTTTTGCCTTTCTGAACCCGAAGCCGGAAGTGATGCAACATCCCAACGAACAACAGCCATAGACAAAGGTGATCATTATGTATTGAATGGTGTAAAAAACTGGATTACAAATGGCGGAAAAGCGACCATTCAGCTTGTGATTGCTCATACGGACAAAGACAAGGGGCATAAAGGAATCAATGCCTTTATTGTTGAACGCGATTGGGAAGGCGTTACCATTGGTCCAAAAGAAGATAAAATGGGGATTCGTTCGTCCGACACCCATTCCATAAGTTATGCAGATGTAAAAGTTCCAAAGGAAAACCGAATCGGAGCAGATGGTTTTGGGTTTAAATTTGCCATGAAAACTCTTGAAGGGGGGCGCATTGGAATTGCTGCACAAGCCCTTGGTATTGCTGCTGGAGCTTATGAGTTGGCCGTTGAATACGCACATCAAAGAGCAACTTTTGGAAAGCCTATTGGTCAGCATCAAGCCATTGCCTTTAAATTAGCAGATATGGCGATGGATATTGAAGCTGCACGGATGATAGTATATCGAGCTGCTTATTTAAAAGATAGTGGACAAGACTATGGCTATGCAAGTGCGATGGCTAAGTTAATCGCTTCTGAAGCTGCAATGAAGCATACCGTAGAAGCGGTTCAAATTCACGGAGGAAATGGTTATGTAAAAGAATACCATGTAGAGCGTCTTATGCGGGATGCAAAAATCACGCAAATATACGAGGGAACCTCGGAGATTCAGCGGATTATTATTTCCCGAAATGTATTGTCGGGAAATCTTGAGCTGCCAATATAAAATTCGCTTTTACATGCTAACGATTAACCCCTGATCTGCAGCTAATGTCCCTTTGCATACCGTTGGATATACCTCGGCAAGATCAGCTAAACCATCCAGTGTTTTATACTGAAACCACGTTTTGGTGGTTGCAACTGCATCCACTATAAACTTTGACGTTTTTTGATCAAATTCGCTGGCTCCCCAATCTTCGATTCGTTTTTGAATGTGACTAGGCGCAAAGAAAAACTTAGAACGTTCTCGGATGATTCCTTCGTTGGGGTTCGATTCTTTCCAATGGGTAAGTCCAACCTTGAACGTAAATTTCATAAGATCACCTAAACGTTTATGTAAATCAACTAAGACCGCATTATTACCCGACATATCTACAATAACACTCGGGGTTTTACGATCAACATCTGCTAGTTGCTCATAGGTATACACTTCAGTATACAAACCCAGTTTTACAACGGCATCGCGATTGCGTTCTGATGTTATTCCGATGGTTTTTGGTGCAGTATCATCGCTGTGCAATCCATAAGCCAGACCAATACTGGTTTTACTAGATGCACTCAGTATGATGATTTGCTCTGCCCCAAACCAGCTGTTTTCTTGTAGGGAATCCCACAAACAAAAGGATGTGATGAAAAGGGGGTAAAACAAGGCCCGATCGCGATCCAGTTTTTGATCATAGATGGGATCCGAAAACACTCTTCTATACAAATTATAGGTTGGTGGTAAAGTAGATCGGTGTTCCGTAACATCTATAAAACGTTTAGTTGTAATATGTCCTGCTTTCATTTTTAAATGGGAAGCGGGAGGGAAGTAACCAAAAATACGGTCCCCAACTGGGATCCCATCTGCTTTTGATTCTACAACATCTGCAAAGCCCCACACCGGAATTACACCCCAGCCTTCTGTTTGTTTTCCTACAGGAGTGAAGAATTCCCAATACCGTATGATTGCTCCAGAAACCGCATAGGTAATGTTATTTGATGTGAAAGAAAACAAATCAACTTTAACTTTAATCTCATCAGTTGCAAGGGTTAGTTGTTCTTCAGGAATTTCTTCAATTGCATGGTTGATGAATTTATTTTTTTCAACTTGAAATTGAAGACTTTTGGCTGGTTTCATACAAAATGTTTAAGATAGAATATTAAGCTAGATTAGCTTCAAGATAAAAAATATTCGATTGGTTTACTAGTAAAAATGATTTCGTTTTCACTTTATAATCATTTAATTATGGAGTTGTTTGATCATATAGTAGTTCGTCCACAATTCGTCCTCAGCATATTGAAATTGAAGTGTATGTTTTTCTTGAATTACAAAGCCTTCTTTTTTATAGAGTTTTATTGCATAGGTATTGTACCCAAAAACACGTAATTCAACTTGTTTGGTTGGAATTTCCTTTTGAATTGCATCGATCATTAGCTGTATTATTTTAGTTCCGTAACCCCGTCCTCTTTTTTGTTTATTTCCAATCAGTATCCTCGATAACCTTGGATGTTCATTTAAAAAATTCAGTTCACAATGTCCTATGACTTCTCCTGATTCTGTATGTATTATTTTTTTCGGGGCCAGCTTTTTTTGACTAAGATATTCCTGAAGTTGGTCTTCTGATAGAGGGAAGGTAAACAGATCTCCGGCAAATTGAATCAATTCTCTTTTTGTTCCTACCCAATGAATAAGCCTTGAAAAGTCTTTAGGAGTAAAGGGTTCTAGTCTGAGCATTGGATCAATTTAAATTTTATTTCTCAAACCTAAACTAATTTCTGAATAAGGAAGCGTTTTGAGCATTCTAAATAAAAGTTAAGTTTTAAAATCCATGTTGTGTAGAAGTAAATCCGAGTGTTACAAGTCCGGACCTGATCTCTGGTGCATTCATAAATAAGTTCCAAAACAATTGTGTATTGTGGTTTTCAATCATAGGGCCAATAGTACCTTGATCTATGGCTAAATACCGCTGTGTTTTCCATTGAAATTGCGGAGCATAAGCATCAATCGGACCAGCAATTCCAATATAGTCTTCTTGCTTTTCTTCGTATAAGTAACGTAAATACCTCATTGAAGCCTCAGGAGTATAGGGGAATGAACTAAGTGCTGCAGTTGGACTTATAACCCCTTGATCGTTGGTTGGACTATGGTCAGAATAGCCGGTACTTCCATCTGCATTTCGAGAATAACTTGCAGTTAATCCCCAGTTTTTATCTGAATATGCTAAAAAGTCATTTGGATTTCGAGTACAATGCTCCAAAACTATTTGCGTGTGGTTGCGAACCAGGTCCCAATAATTGGCATACTGATCGGTTAAACCCCGCGGATCTAGAGTCAAATAGGAGTAATGAGCCCAAAATAAGGGGCCAACATGATCATTTACTCCTCCATGATTCAAGATTAAAGGAATTGTATACTGTTGTACTTCACTTCTGATCGTCCCATTCTGTGCCCAGCCTTGGTGGTATACCGCTGCATCTATAGGATGTGTTGGAGAAGCGGCAGCCAGTACATAGGCAATCAAGCCTTCATTATACCCCACGATGGGTAGGTTGATTTCAAAATTATAGTCGGGCGACCAATGCCAGTAAAGCAGATTTTCTCCTTGAGTAAACCAATCCCATTCAACACCTTTCCAGAGAGCATCAGCTTTTTGGGCTAGTTGTTGTTCCTCGGCGTTTCCGTTTTTAAAATATTCACGAATACAGATCAACCCCTGACACAGCAAGGCAGTTTCTATCAAATCTGCACCCTTGTCCATAGAACTGAACGGAATCACGGATCCATTTGTACCATCCATCCAATGCGGCCAAGCGCCATGGAATCGATCGGCATTTTCTAAGAAATTAAGTGCGGTTAGCAAATGACTTATTCCGGCTGCTCTGCTGATGATATTCTGCTCTATCCCCATTAAAATATTAAGAAAACCGAATCCAGATCCTCCCGTTGTAACTGTATTAGCGTCAAATGAAAGGTCATTTTCATGTAAGCGTTCCCGACTCAGTTTTGAAATCGGGTGTGTATAATCCCAAAAGTATTTAAAGACGTCTTCCTGCACCCTTTGCATCAGTTCTGAGTCAGAAGCTGGTTGCAATTCAAGGGGTTCAGAAACAGTTTCATTTCTTTCTGTATCGTCCGAAGAGCACGATATGAGAAGTAGCATACAATATAATGAAATGATTTTCAAAGGATTTGATCTATTTTATGGCATTCATTTCAAAGATATAATAAGCTCTCCATACGGAACATATGGAGGGTTTTTTTAATATGTATTAGTAAATGTAGAATCTATTTTAAAATGGCGTCTACTAAATAGTCTCCTACTTCCTTGGTTCCATAAGCTTTTCCACCATCGGCAAGGTCTTCTGTAACATAGCCTTTTTGGAGAGCTTGCTCAACAACTTTGCGAATTAAAGCACCCTCTACTTGAAGGTCAAAACTCATTTCAAACATCATTGCAGCCGATAAAACGGTTGCTAACGGATTGGCAATGTTCAGTCCTGTTGCTTGTGGATATGAGCCGTGAATGGGCTCATACAACGCATTTTCTTCTCCAACAGAAGCCGAAGGCATAAGCCCCATCGATCCTGAGATTACAGAAGCTTCATCGGTTAAAATATCACCAAATAAATTTTCTGTGATCAGTACATCATAACTGTTGGGCCACTGAACTAGTCGCATGGCTACTGCATCAACAAACTCATAGGCAACTTCTACTTCTGGGTAGTCTTTTTCCATGGCTTGGACAGTTTCTCTCCACAGGCGCGAGCTTTCTAGAACGTTAGCTTTATCTACGCAACACAACCTCTTGGAGCGTGTCATAGCGAATTCAAATCCTTTTTTTGCGATACGTTTCACTTCTGCTCGGGTATAGGTACAGGTATCAAAAGCTGTGTTTCCATCATCTTTTCGACCGCGTTCACCAAAATAGATTCCCCCGGTAAGTTCACGTAAGAATACCAAATCTGTTCCTTCAATTCGTTCCTTCTTCAAAGGCGATTTGTCTAATAGAGAAGGGAAGGTAAAGGTGGGCCGCACATTAGCAAACAAACCCAGTTTTTGTCGCATTTTAAGCAGTCCTTGTTCTGGACGTACTTTAGCCGAAGGGTCATTATCAAAACGAGGATGACCAATGGCGCCAAATAAAATAGCGTCTGCATCCAAGCAAACTTGATGTGTTTCATCGGGATAGGGTTCACCCACGGCATCAATTGCGGCAGCTCCTGTAAGAGCCGAAGTCCAGCTAATTTCATGATTGAATTTTTGAGCGATTGCGTTCGATACTTTTACCGCTTGGTCAATGACTTCGGGTCCAATTCCATCTCCAGCTAAAAGGGCAATATTTAATTTCATATGTTTTGATCTATATCGTTACTGTTGTGTTTGAATTATATTGAGCATTTTCTCAGTTGCTTTGATAGCTGATACGGTCTGATCAGAATCCAAGCCTCGTGTTACAAATTCTGTAGACTCTTGCTTCCATGTAATAGTAGTTTCACATAAAGCTGCAGAAGTACTTCCCGGGGGAATATGTACTGCATAGTCAATTAACTTTGGAAGCTCTACTGTCTTGGTATTGTATATTTTTCTAATGGCATTGAT
>DLQQ01000059.1:2385-3680 GCA_002477625.1 Candidatus Arcticimaribacter sp. UBA7428 | reverse complement strand
AAATACCTTCTGGAAGATGTTCGTCCCATCCCGCTTCGTTATTCTTAATTTGTTTTAGAATTTCACGAGAAAAAATATCCAAATATTCAGGTTCAAAATCAAAAATATCCATAACCTTCCCATTGTATTTGAAGAACTTGTAGAAGTCTTTCATACGTGGGTGAAGTTTTAGGTTATTACTGGTCACAATTGCACCTTTTTCGTCCTTCATCGGATAGAGGTAGACCTTGAGGTTGTTGTAAAACATTTTACCAAAGGCTTCTAGAATACCACCACTCAAATCGGTGTAGTAGTTTTCATCAAAAATTTCAACAAAATTATTCACACCCATGGCTAAGGCCATTTGTTTTTTGGTGTACTGCGATAAATAATCAACCAGTCGATAATACTCTTTGAAATTCGAGATCATTACGATATGACCGAGTGAGCATAAAAGCTTAGCACGATCCATAAAATCCTTTTCATCAATTTCTCCTTGAGATGTGAGGTTGGAAAGTGTAATTTCAAAAATTACAACCGTTTTATTTTCGTTAACGTCACGTTCTTTCAAAAACACTTCAAGCGACTTTTCGAACATGTCGATGTTGACCTTAGTTACCGGTCTGAAGCTACCTCTTAGGGCTAAGATGTTTTTTTTATAAAGTTCTCTAGCTGGTAAAATGTTATTCCCATTCGGATTGAACATAACCGCTTCGGTCATTCCTTTTTTAACAAGTTGTAAACTCATCAGCCGATTGTCGACACCTTCAAAATTTGGTCCTGAGAAATTGATGGTATCAATTTCAATAGCATCCTTATCGAGGTGGTCGTATAAATATTTTAAAAGTTTTTTAGGTTCGTCGTGTTTGTAAAATGCACCATAAATAAGGTTCGCACCCATAATTCCAAGAGATTCTTGCTGGAAACGCGCTTCGGTTTGATGAAATCGCACGTGGAGGGTAATTTCACTATATGCTATGTCTGGACCCGTTTGAAAACGTATGCCCATCCAACCGTGACCTTTGAATTTTTTCGCAAAATCGATGGTGGTAACTGTATTGGCATAGGTGAAAAACATTTTGTTTGGATGCTCTGACCTTGGAATTCTGTTTTCAAGCAGCTGCATTTCATGATTCAACATCTTACTCAAACGGGTTTCGGTAACGTATCTACCGTCTTCGTCTTCACCGTATATATTATCACTGAAATTCTTGTCGTAGGCACTAATGGTCTTCGCTATTGTCCCGGAAGCACCACCAACTCTAAAAAAGTGACGGGCAACTTCTTGGCCGGCACCAATTTCTGCAAAAGTCCCA
>DLQQ01000059.1:1371-2305 GCA_002477625.1 Candidatus Arcticimaribacter sp. UBA7428 | reverse complement strand
CAAATGTACAAAGTTTGTTTATTCTAAAGACAAATTTCTACCTTTGAAATCATGTTTACAATCACTTTTTTAGGAACAGGAACTTCCCAAGGAATTCCAATTATTGGCAGTAAGCATCCAGTTTGTCATAGCCAAAACCCTAAAGATAAACGCTTACGAGTATCCATTTCTATTGCTTGGGATGATTGTAATTTTATAATCGATTGCGGACCAGATTTCAGACAGCAACTTTTACGCAATCCAATCGATAAACTCGATGGAATTTTGTTTACACATGAGCATGCTGACCACACCGCTGGACTCGACGACATCCGCCCCTTTTTCTTTAGACAGGGAAATATTAATTTTTTTGCAACTCAAAAGGTTTTTTCTGCTTTAGACCAACGCTTTTCTTACATCATGAACGATGAAGATAAGTACCCAGGTGCTCCTTCGGTTGAACGTATTATCATAAATAAAAACACGCCCTTTAAATTACATAATCAATGGATAACCCCCATTGAAGTGATGCATCACAAATTAGAAGTAATGGGCTATCGCTTTGGTAATTTTGCTTATTTGACTGATGTAAAGACAATTGCTGATGAAGAGCTGGATAAATTACAGAATCTCGATGTTTTGGTACTCAGTGCCCTTCGAGTTGAGCCACATCCTTCCCACTTGAATTTAGAAGAAGCACTTGCACTAGTGGAAGTTTTGCAACCCAAGAAAGCCTATTTTACGCATATCAGCCATTTACTTGGTTTTCACGACGAAGTAGAACACAGCTTGCCTGATCATATTCATTTAGCTTACGATACCTTAGCAATCACATCAACTTAGTTTACATAGAATTCATTCAATATCACTTATGAAAAAAAACATCTTCATTTACCTCTTTTCTTTTACTGCGCTGATTCTTGTATTTCAAATAGTCAATAGCAATAAAATAATG
>DLQQ01000059.1:951-1253 GCA_002477625.1 Candidatus Arcticimaribacter sp. UBA7428 | reverse complement strand
TACGACACCAATTTATTGGGAGAAGAAGAATCCTTAGTGCCCTATGCTCAAATGGGCGGTAAGTTCCTGATTAATAAGATTAAGGTATTGAACCACAAATGGGCCATTGCAGATTTTTCTGATGGTACTTTCTGGGGGGAATTGCTAATCAAATATCAAGTGGCTGCAGATGGGACACTTACTTTTACTGTAGTAGAGCACTTCCTCTACGCTACAAACTAATGATGCTGATTTTGTAGCCATTCTAAGAGATCTCTAAAATTATCTGGACTGATGGTATGCGGTGCATCATACTCTTTATA
>DLQQ01000059.1:0-910 GCA_002477625.1 Candidatus Arcticimaribacter sp. UBA7428 | reverse complement strand
ATTACGGGATCAATTATTCCATGCGAACTGAAGCAATTTAGAGCGGCCTTACTATCCTTATTTTGTACGATTAGTTTTGGGTTAAAAAAACCACTGAGTGCCATTATTTTATCAATCATTTTGGGATAAGTAAGTCCCAAAGCCCAACTCAAAATTGCACCTTGACTAAACCCTAAAAAATCAACTTGTTCTCTAGTCGAATTGATTCGGTCTAAATGATGTTTTACGTTGTACCGAATTAAATCACGGGATTGAATTCCTTCTTCATCGTCCGACCACTTGTTCATGTCTTCATCAAAAGTTATCGTATACCAGGCATAACTACCCTCGCTAAGCACAATAGGAGCTCGGAGCGCTATGATGTGATAAGTATTGGGAAGGTAGCGAGCAAAAGAAAATAAGTCTCCCTCATGGCTACCATATCCATGAATTAAAAACAATACAGGAGGATTTGAACTTTCTTCGGTTGGGTTTTGATGTAGGTACTCTAAAACTTGATTGGAATCTATATGCATTTAAGGGTTGTCTGTCTATTATTAATAATCCCATAAACAGTTCCCTGTATCGGACTGTTTAGGAAGGCGCAGTTTTTTGAACTCGAAAGAATTTCTTCTTCTTTTAGGGAGCCATTTCCTGAAGGATTGAATAGGCTTAAATTTGCTTGTTGTCCAACTTCTATGGTTTGGTTTTCAATTCCAAAACGCGCTTTCCCTTTGGTTAAGATAGCGATCACATGGTCAAGAGGGAAGAGGGTACACAAAACTCCAAACATGGCTTCAATACCGATGGTTCCCGTTGCGGCATATTCAAATTCCAAATGTTTTAATTCATCATTCAAGGGCTCGTGATTGGATGTAACCATATCGATGGTTCCATCAATAACGCCCTGTCTTAAAGCTGTCCGATCTGC
>DLQQ01000088.1:6717-10407 GCA_002477625.1 Candidatus Arcticimaribacter sp. UBA7428 | reverse complement strand
GTATTTCAAACTGAGCAGCCAAATAATTATTTACTTTCATGTCAATTCCTAGCGTATAATCAAAATCAAAATTCTTAAAGTCTTCTAAATAGTTAGAGATTAGATTCAGTTTATTGACCAGAATGACATTGGGTAGTAAAGGCCATTTTCCTTGCGCAGCAATCGAAAATCCTAATTCCCATCGCGCTTGTTGATTTGGTCCAACACCAAAATAGGTTTCTCCATCGCCTAAATCCCTAGTAAATCGATCTGCAACCTGGATCAGGCGTCCTGCTAAGGGTTCTACTTGAAGGCTAAAAGACCTTGACTTTTTATAGGTATATCCAACCCCAATTCGCGCATACAACGGAGAAAAGAAGGAAGTCGTTTGCGTGCTTATTTCTTGTCCAGAATCTCCTTCAGAAAAAACATACCCTGCAATCCATTGGGATTTTAAATTGAATGAAGTTGAAAAGCCCCAAGGGCGATCTCCTACCCGCGCTAAAACGGAATTCAACTCCAAATGATCTACTGTTTTTTTATAAAAAGCGGAAGATTCTCCTTTAGTAAACCCTAGGGATGCGTCTAAGATTGTCGTCCAATCCCATGCCTCTTGAGTGCGTTGAATTTTATAATCTAGGTTTACAATTCCATTAAAGTTATTGGTTCCCCCACCAAGCCACTCACTAAAGGTAGCCTGATTGAGGAGTACACTTACTTTTCCTTCTTTGAACCAAAGGCTGTCTTTTGATTGTTCACTTTGACCGTATCCGAAACTCAGCGAACCAACAAACAAGAGTAGTAGGAAAAACCCTTGTAATTTTATCGATTTATTGAATGTGTAACGCTTTTTTTTGTTTGAGCGATCCTTTGGTAAATTCGACACTATAGGTGCCTTTTTCGAGGTAGTGTTTTCCATTATTAGCAGATTTAGAGGGTGATTTTTTATTCTTTTTATTGTAATTTTTGATGCCTAGAGCATCTTTTTCAAGTGCATAGATAATAAAATTAAAGCCTGCATCAAGCATTCCCTTTTGTGAAAACAAAACAGTGCCTTTAGTGTCTTTTATTTGCATCTCATAAGCCACTGGAGTTTTGGCAAATGCAGTAAAAGTAGTTTCGGGTTCAAACACCGTTCTCCATGAAGAATAACTTGATCCCCAACGCTTCGAATGTTTTACCTCTTGGGGATCTAATAAAGCTAACTCTTGTTTCAAAAAAGCATCGTTTAACTTTTGAAAAGGAGCCAAATCCGCCTTGTAAATCGATCGTCCATGTGTTCCAACCAAAAGATGATTTGCTTCAGGCTGAATGACCAAATCATGCACCGCTGCTGTAGTTAATCCATTAGCAAAAGGGTGCCATTTTTGACCTTGATCAAACGAAACATAAACCCCTTGGTCGTTTCCAAGGTATAGAATTTGATCGTTATTAGGGTCTTCTCTGATTACATTAACTGAGCTATTGGGCAAGTTGGTATTTATGGATTTCCAACTGACTCCTTTGTCTTCACTAACATATACATAGGCTGTGAAATCGTCGTTTCTGTAGCCGTTTAGAGTGACATAAACCCGTTCTTTTTGATGTTCAGAAGCAATGACTCGACTGACCCATAAATTCTGAGGTAAGTCATCGGAAACACGATCCCAACTTCCTCCTCCATTTTCTGATCGATAAACATAACCATCGTCACTGCCCGTATATAAGAAACCAAACTGAGCAGGTGATTCTGCAATTGTGGTTAGTGTTCCAAAAGCTACATTTCCCTTCTTCCCGCCTTGGGTTAAATCATCAGAAATTGCGAACCAATCATCTCCTTGATTTAACGATCTGTGGAGTTTGTTTCCACCCAAATACAAAATATCTTGGTTATGAGAAGAGAGTAAAATGGGTGTTTGCCAATTGAAGCGATAGGGAGCCTCACCTAATTCGTGCTTGGGTTGTATGTAGGTTCTTTTCTTTGTTTCTAGATCTAAACGAAAGTAATTTCCAAATTGGTATCCTGTATAAACAATGTTGCTGTTCCTGTTGTCAATTTGAACTTGCATTCCATCGCCTCCCATAATAGAGGTCCACGGATTGTGTCCCGTAGACTGCCAGCGTTCGTCATTTCGAGCGTTGTGCGCTCCTTTCCAAACACCATTATCTTGCAATCCGCCATAGACGTTATAGGGTTTTTCGTGATCAATATTGATCGCATAAAACTGTCCAACCGCTGTGGAATTGTTTTTCATCCAATGCGCACCATCGTCGTAAGTAATATTGACTCCTCCATCGTTTCCATTGATCAGATGTCCCGGCTTATTCGGGTTTATCCACAAGGCGTGATGGTCGGAATGTACATTGGGTTTCCCTATTGATGTGAAGCTTGTACCCCCGTCGTCAGAAGTTAAAAGCGGAACGCCATAAATATATATTTTGTCAGCATTTTTTGGGGCAACATGGATATGGCCAAAATAGTATCCGTAGCTGTAGTACAAATCGTCAATATAATCGCTGTGGGTTTTGGCCCAAGTTGTTCCCCCATCTGTACTCTTAAAAACCTCAGCGCCAACTACTGGAGTATCGAACAATAAGGCATTGGCATCTTCAAGATAGGTTGCTAAATCTCGGGGAACTACTAGACCATTTCGCACACTGTTTTTAAGATTTGCCGCGCGGTATTTTTCTTGAAAATTATTTTCTTTTAAAAAGGCATTCAAACGTTTGTCTTCAAGTGCTAGAAATGCTTCTTTACTCATGTTTTTAAAATCGCTTTTGTCCAACCCATTTGTTTTCTTTGAAGCCTCATCTGGACGTCTGAAGTGTGAGTCGTGAATCGCATAAACCGTGTTTTCGTCGAAGACAGCGAGACCGATACGGCCTACCCCACTTCCCCTTGGAAAACCACTTTCGTCAGTAGAAATCAACTTCCACGTTTTCCCAGCATCGGTGCTTTTATAAATTCCTGAGTTCGATCCGTTCCCCAAAAAATTCCACGCTTTCCGATCTTTCTCCCATGCTGCTGCATATTGAATATTAAAGTCATTTGGGACACTACTCATGTCAATAATTCCCAAAGTTTCATTAACAAATAAAACCTGTTCCCAAGAGTCTCCTCCATCTTCAGAACGATAAATCCCCCGTTCAGCATTGGGAGTGTATAAATGACCCGTAACACCAACAATCACTTCTTCTGGATTGTTTGGGTTGATCAATATTTTTCCGATATGATGGCTGTCATCTAAACCTTTTCTTTCCCAGTTAGCACCGTTGTCCGTAGTCTTGAGCATTCCAATCCCAGCATAAGAGGAACGAGAAGAATTATTCTCTCCTGTTCCTACCCATAGGGTTTTGGTGGGCCAATGCATGGCAATTTCACCTATGTTCTGTGTCGGGGCGTTGTCGGTGATTGATGTGAAACTGATTCCGTTATCTTGCGTATGCCAAATTCCGCCCGAAGCATAGGCTGCATAAAACTCCGTCGGATCGGACGGATTTACTTCTATGGCAACAATTCGCCCACTCATAACAGTAGGACCTATATTCTCAAAAGGAATGTTCTTGACAATTGAATTTTGTTTGTCGTTGGTCTGAGCACTTAAGCTAATAACAGTACACAGAAATAAAAAAGAATGGAATAGTTTCATAGCCGTTGGTTGTATTATTTCTTGGTTGTTGAAAGTACAAAAAAATACTGTTGAAGAAAAAGAATCTGTTTAAAGGGGTTCC
>DLQQ01000088.1:0-6628 GCA_002477625.1 Candidatus Arcticimaribacter sp. UBA7428 | reverse complement strand
ATGAAGCCCAACAGTATTGCTGTTTTTAATTCGAATGATACCTATCCTGTTAGCGCAGATTCTGTTTTACCCTTTGAACAACAACGGGATATTTTTTATCTAACAGGAGTTGATCAGGAAGAAACCATCTTACTTCTTTTCCCTGATGCTGTAGATCTCAAGATGCGTCAAATTCTTTTTGTTCGCGAAACTAACGACCATATAGCCGTTTGGGAAGGCGCAAAACTTTCTAAAAACCAAGCGACTGAGCGTTCGGGGATTGAAACTATTTTTTGGCTTCAAGATTTTGATCGTATCCTCGGTCAATTGAGCGCGTTTAACGACACTTTTTATTTCAATACTAACGAACATTATCGTCAGGCTGTTGAAACACAAACCCGAGAAGATCGGTTCATTAAGAAATGTAAAGAACTTTATCCCGCCCATGGAGTAGCCAAAAGTAATCCCATTTTACAAAAATTACGTGCCGTAAAAACTGCTGAAGAAATAGCCCAAATTCAAACCGCATGTGACATTACTGAAAAAGGATTCCGTCGCCTTCTTGGAGTCGTAAAACCGGGGGTTTGGGAATATGAAATTGAAGCTGAATTGTGTCATGAATTTCTGCGAAATCGATCCAAAGGTTTTGCGTATACACCCATTATTGCATCTGGAAACAATGCCAACGTGCTCCACTATACCGAAAACAAAGCCCAGTGCAAAGCAGGAGCGTTAATCTTGCTTGATGTAGCTGCTGAATACGGAAATTATAAAAGCGACCTCACCCGAACCATTCCCGTATCGGGAGAATTTACAGAAAGGCAAAAGGCTGTTTACAATGCCGTTCTTCGAGTAAAAAACGAAGCTACCAAGTTGTTAGTTCCCGGAACAATCTGGAAAGAATATCACAAAGAAGTAGGAGCATTAATGACTTCTGAACTTCTAGGGCTGGGTCTCCTCGATAAGGCTGATGTACAAAATCAAGATCCAGAATGGCCCGCATATAAAAAGTACTTTATGCATGGAACTTCACATCATATTGGATTAGATACCCATGATTATGGATTACTTCATTTGCCTATGGAAGCCAATATGGTCTTTACTGTTGAACCTGGAATTTATATTCCAGCAGAAAGTTTTGGTGTCCGCTTGGAAGACGATGTTGTTGTACAAGCACAAGGAAGCCCTATTAATTTAATGGGGAATATTCCTATCGAAGTTGACGAAATTGAAGGTTTGATGCGGGGAGTAAATTAACTACACCCACAGTCGGTTCCACAACCGTTCGTTGTTTTTGGAGCAACGAATTTTTTATAGAGAAATCGTACCGATAAAAATCCGGCTATAGCTACCAATACAAGTTGAACAATTTCCATTAGGCTAAAATTTGATAAACAATTAGGGCTGAAAGATAGGCAATTAGCGTCATACTAAACAATTGTATCATGGGCCACTTCCAACCGTTGGTTTCTTTTTTGACAATCGCAAGGGTACTCATACACTGCAATGCAAAGGCATAAAAGAGCATCAATGAAACTCCCGTAGGCAAATTAAACAAAAGTTCTCCGTTGGGTTTTCGTTCTGCTTTCATTCTGTTTTTAATAGTCTCTTCTTGGTTGTTTCCGACACTGTATATTGTTGCTAATGTCCCAACAAAAACCTCTCGTGCAGCAAAAGAACTAATCAATGCAATTCCAATTTTCCAGTCAAATCCAAGAGGTGCAATGGCAGGTTCTATCGATTTTCCTAAAATTCCAATAAACGAATGTTCTAATTTATAGGAAGCAATTTCATTTTCTAATTCCACGGGAGACAGTAATTGACTGTTCGGTTGACTCTTTACTATTGCATCTGCCTCGCTAAAATTTTTCCCGGGACCGAAAGAAGCCATGAGCCATAAGAGGATCGAAATCGCAAGAATAATCCGACCTGCTTCAACCACAAACGACTTTGTTTTCTCAAAAACAGTAAGCGCAACATTCTTTATCAGGGGAAGTTTATAATTGGGCATTTCAATTACAAAATAGGTTTTGGATTGAATTTTTAGAATCTTATTCAATATCGCTGCAGACAATAATGCCATCACAAATCCCAGAAGATAAAGTCCCATGAGGGTAAGTCCCTGATAGCCCATTCCTAAAAATGTACCTTCTGGGATTACCAAAGAAATTAGAATTAGGTACACGGGCAAACGTGCTGAACAGGTTGTAAAAGGTGTTACTAGGATTGTAATGAGGCGCTCTTTCCAGTTTTCAATGTTCCGAGTTGCCATGACAGCAGGAATAGCACAGGCGGTTCCTGAAATTAGTGGAATCACACTTTTTCCGCTCAGACCATATTTTCGCAAGCCACGATCCATTAAAAAAACCACCCGGCTCATATAGCCTGTTTCTTCTAGCACGGCTATAAAAAGAAACAGAAAGGCTATTTGAGGAATAAAAATAACAATTCCGCCTAGGCCTGAAATAATCCCCTCGGCCAGTAAATTGGTAAAAAGACCCGGAGGTAATGTCCGTTTGGTATATTCGCTTAAGTTGGTGAAACTTTCATCGATAAAATCCATCGGGATGCTACTCCAATCGAAGATGACTTGAAAGATGGTCAACAAAATCATAAAGAAAATAATATAGCCCCAAAAACGATGAATAAGTACCCGATCCAATTTGGAACGATAATCCGTTGCTTTGGACTGGTCTACCGCATAGGTTTCTTTTAGTGATTGATTGATGTATTGGTACCGCTTTATGGTTTCTTTTTGTTGTAAGCGTTTCAGATGAGAATCGGATTGTGTTTTATAGTCGGTTGCATCTTCAACTTTTTTACGCTCCACTTTGGCAAAGTTTACATCTTGCGTAATCACCAACCACAGTTTGTAAAGCGATTGATCTGGGAATACTTTTTCAAGATTTGCGAAATAGGCTTCATCTATTAAGCGAATGTCTGTGCAGTTTTCTTTCGAAAGGGATCTATAATCGAGTAAGCAGGTCTTGAGGTAATCAATTCCTTTATTTTCTCGGGTACTGATGAGCGCAATTTTAGTTTTCAACTTTTCTTCAAGCAAGGGAATGTCAAGTGAAATTCCTTTGCTAGACATGCGATCCGACATATTAATCACCAAGAGGGTTGGGATCTCAAGATCTTTGATTTGGGTAAAAAGAAGTAGGTTTCTTTTCAGGTTCTCAATGTCCGAAATAACTACGGCTACATCGGGATAATCTTTATCGTTTTTATTGAGGAGCAATTCTACAACCACACTCTCATCCATGGATGAAGCGTTGAGGCTATAGGTGCCTGGCAGGTCAATAATATGTGCTTTTGTCGTATGATTTAAACGGCAGACTCCTTGTTTTTTTTCAACTGTAATCCCCGGATAGTTCCCCACTTTTTGGTTGAGACCGGTAATGGCATTAAAGACAGAAGTTTTTCCTGTATTGGGATTTCCGATCAATGCAACATTAATGGTCTTGCTCATCTAAATCAATTCTATGGTTATGTTTTTAGCCGTTTCCGTTCGAATTGCCAAATGACAACCATCAATCACAAGGTACATCGGATCTTTGAGGGGAGCGTGTTGTTCTAAATGCACTTCATTTCCGGGCAAACATCCCATTTCGATCAGTTTAAGTGGCAACAAATCCGTATCAATTGATACAATTCGTGCACGTTGATTTTTTTCAATGTAATCTAAAGTGATCATTATTTAGAATGATTTTAAAGAAGCAAAAGTAATTAAAAAAAGGACGGGAAGCCAAAAAGAGGAGCAGTTAATTTGAGTCGATTGGATACTCTTTTTGAAGCACTTGAATATCATCCCAAAGGGTCTCCATTGTTTCCAGATCTGTTCCGTCATAATAACCTCGGATTCGGCGATCTGGATCTACTAAAACAAAATTTTCGGTATGAATCATATCAAAAGGACCACCGTCGCCATCGTCTTTTACAACAAAGTACGATTTACGGGCTAGGGTATAAATTTCTTTTTTATCTCCAGTCAGCAGATTCCAATGTTCGTCCAATACTCCTTTTTCTAGGGCGTATTTTTTGAGTTGCGCGACCGAGTCAATTTGTGGGGTTACACTAAAAGAAAGTAGTTTGATTTGGGCCTGTTCTTTTATTTTGGTCTGAATACGAACCATATTATCTGTCATGATGGGGCAGATGGACGGGCAAGTTGTAAAAAAGAAATCGACCACAGCAATCTTATCCCGATAGTCTTTTTGGGTTATTGTTTTCCCGTTTTGATTGGTCAAACTGAAATCAGAAACGCGATGGCTTTTTTTGATGTGTTGCAGGGTACTGTCAACCAATTCGAAACTGAGTTGAGCCGGCTGGTAAATTGGAAGTATACGAACAGGCTTGAGGGCATCGTAGAACAAGATCAAAATGCAAATAGAGATCAGCCCAAACACAATTAAAAAAGTTTTATAGGTTTTAAAAAATGCTTTCATAGGTGAAATTCAGAACAAAGGTACTCACTTTTTTTATGTTAAAAGAAATTAAAATCCTATTGGATGGGAGGTTAGCTCATGGAAATTAGTATTTTTGAAGCTTACTTTAAAATCGCTCATGAGCCCAATTATTATAAAAGGAATTCAATTACTCCTCAGCTTGTCGCTGTTGGTTGTCCTCCACGAATTAGGACATTTTATCCCCGCTAAATTATTTAAAACACGTGTAGAGAAATTCTATTTGTTTTTTGATGTCAAATTTGCATTGTTCAAAAAGAAAATTGGTGGAACAGAATACGGAATTGGGTGGCTTCCATTGGGGGGCTATGTTAAAATTTCGGGAATGATCGACGAAAGTATGGATACCGAACAAATGAAACTTCCGCCAGAGCCTTGGGAATTTCGTTCAAAACCGGCTTGGCAACGTCTCATTATTATGTTGGGTGGTGTTATTGTAAACCTAATTTTAGGTTTTTTTATCTATATGATGATTCATCTGGTTTGGGGAAAAGACACCCTTACTTCAGAAGCCCTTCCCAATGGAATGGACGTTTCTGTATTGGCTGAATCTGTTGGTTTTCAAGATGGAGATCGCATTTTAAAAGTTGACGGAGAAGTACTCGATAACGTTTACAACCTGAATAAGTACTTATTTTTAAGATCGGTAAGCGAAGTTGAAGTTCAGCATCCCGACGGCACCAAAGAAACCCTGCAGATCCCAGAAGATTTTGGAACACAAATGTTCGAAAGCGGAGATCTGAGACCTGTAGGCATACTCCTCCCTGCTTTAATAGAAGTTAAACCCAACAGTCCCGCTGCAACAAGTGGGTTAGAAACAGGTAATCTTATTTTGAGTACCAACGGAGTTGCAATATCCGACTATTCGTTTTTAGTGGATCACCTAAGAAAAGAACAATACGATACGCTTCAAATTGAGTTGAGAAAACCAAACGACCGAATCATCACAAAAACCGTTTACCCCCGTGAAGATGGAACCATTGGAATTGGGATTTACCCCAATTCTATTGAGTATACCCATGTAGATTTGACTTTATCAGAAAGTATATCCGCTGGTTTCACTTATGGATATTGGACCTTATACGACTATGCCGCTCAATTCAAATATGTATTTACCAAAAAAGGTGCAAGCCAAGTTGGAGGTTTTGCTGCAATAGGAAACCTTTTCCCTGAGGTTTGGAACTGGAGGGGTTTTTGGTCGAGTACAGCACTCATATCAATCATTTTAGCCTTTATGAACATCCTCCCCATTCCCGCTTTGGATGGTGGTCACGTAATGTTCCTGCTTTATGAAATGATCAGCGGTAGAAAGCCAAACGATCGATTTATGGAATACGCTCAAATGTTTGGATTTTTCTTATTACTAGCTGTTTTATTGTTTGCCAATGGTAATGATGTTTATCGAGCAATCTTCGGATAAGCCCTAATCAGATGATATTTGACAGGGTTTTCTGTGAAAATCATCCCTAAAAGCGAAACTTCTTTTTATATTTGATCCTATATTAAAAAATACACACTCATGAAAAAGTTCATATCCCTTGTCATAATCAGTTTTTTTGCCGTTCAGTTTTCGCAAACTTCAGCCCAAGAAACTAAAGTTACTATAGAAGATTTTATTACAGAACACAATGGTTTTGAAGTTAATCCCGATGGAGAAATTAAGCCGATCAATAATCGTGAAATTAATAAAAAGATTCGATTCTTTATTGAAGAAAAATACCTCAACGTAGAGTATACTCGTAATGTGATCTGGGATTCTTATGAAACGTTTTTAAGCCCATACGACATCCACCACATGCACACTTTTATTGTTCAGGTTAAAGTAGCGGGTATTGATCGTCTCAAATACCTTGAAATTTCTTACAATCCGAAGACTCTAAAAGTGACTAGTGACTTTGAATGGAACGAAGAAGAAGGTGAGTTTGTTAAGAGTGAAGTAGATAAAGAAGTAGAGGCAATTAATTCATAAAAAATATTCATTCAGCTTTGGAATATTTTTAAATTAATATATATTTGCCAACTGAATGAAACATTCCTCCTTAGCTCAGTTGGTTAGAGCATCTGACTGTTAATCAGAGGGTCCTTAGTTCGAGCCTAAGAGGAGGAGCCATATTAGACAGGAGGTCATTTTTGACCTCCTTTTTATTTTTATTCCTCCGTAAAACCTTGCTGGCCAACATAAT
>DLQQ01000054.1:1871-6651 GCA_002477625.1 Candidatus Arcticimaribacter sp. UBA7428 | reverse complement strand
CAAAGAGCGTCTTACTAAAAAAGTATATTGGGCTATTACCAAAGAAACCCCCAACCCGCCGGAAGACACGTTGATTCATTGGACGGTTCGCAACCAAAAACAAAACAAATCTTACGCCCATAAAAAAGAAACCCCAGAATCGAAAAAAGCAATTTTAAAATATTCGATTAAGAAAAAATTAGACAACTATTCCTTATTAGAAATAGAATTGGAAACGGGACGCCATCATCAAATTCGGGCGCAGCTAACCGCTATCGGGTGTCCAATTAAGGGAGATCTGAAATACGGCTCGGCTCGGAGTAATCCAAATGGAAGTATTCATTTACATGCACGTTCTCTTGAGATTTTACACCCAATCTCCAAAGAACCCGTTAAATGTGTTGCACCTCTTCCTAAAGATGCACTGTGGGATGCCTGTTCTTCCGATTGATAACCGCAGCTTTTGCATGTATAATTTCGGCTACTGTTTTGTTTTGAATCTTACTTTCTAACCAAGATTGGATATCGAGATATAAAAACGCCCTGCGTTCGTACGGATCTTGCTCGTATTGTTTCAGCTCTTCATGCAGCTTTCGGAAAGCATCTTTTAGTTCGTGGGGATATATATTACCCAATTTACGAACAAAGCGTATCAAGGATTTCTGAACTTCGTGCAGATCATTCATTTTTAAAAGAAATTTAAACGTATCTCGAATATGCTGATCTAAGTGATAGTCAAACCCAGCTTCATAATGCGCTATTAGATTTAATAAGCGAGTAAAACAGAGGAGATCTTCTCTCATTTTAAGCTTTTTATTGTTTACAATTAAATTCAAGTAAACAATCGCTTTTTCAAAATCGTTGGAGCCAAAATATAAACATGCGATCTTGTAGTAAAACATCATTACGTGATGCTCGTCAATTTGATTTTTAAAATGATCGATTTCTTTCAATAGCGGTTCAATGATTTCTTTACCTTCTTTAAAATTACCTTCTAAAAAATACAAGTTGAACCGATTGTTATATTCGTACAAGAAAGCCAAGGAACTTAAATTATCATTTTTAGGGAATTCAACACTGACAAGTGTTTTTTGCATTTTTTGGAACACCTCGCGAAACTTTACGGGATACTTCAATAATGCAATAGACTCTAATAGATAATTATTCCCTTGGAGGTAAAAAACCGGATGAGAAGGAATCATGTTGGGTTGCTCTTCGAAAAGGCTAACCCACTTCATCGAGTACCGATAACTGGATAAAAAATCTTGGGTAAGCAAGCTATACCATACATATGCTTTGAAATACCAGAGCTTTTCTCTAAAACCAAGTTCGTCAAACACAAACTTAGGGAGACGCTCAAAAAAGAATTTAGTAATTGAACGAAACTCTTCATCACTCTTGGAGTACCCTGTTTTAATTAAACGCTCATATAACTCAAGGGATAAGTTGGATAGTTGACTCGATATATGATTCTGATTGCTGAAGTAAGTTGCATCGCGAACCAATTCTTCGGTTCTATTGCTCATGCTTCGGGTGATGTACTGAGATTCAATTACTTTTTCTAGTTCTACTATTTCAAAGGCTGCGTATTTCTCTTCTAGTTTCACAGCCGTAGCTTTGGCACGATCAAGGATTTTTAAACTCTGATTATATAATCCTTTTTGATATAAAACAGTTGCAAAATCAAGTTGTTCACGAATTTGCATTCGTTTATTCTGCTGAGATGGATTGAGACGCAAACTAATCAAGATTTGCTTATACAGATGTGCTTTTAGGTTGGAAAGTTGTTGTTTGCTTACAAAGTCTTTTTTAAAAATCAGTTTTTCATCATAAACCAGCATTTTATCCAATAAATTGAATAAAATCAAGAACTTAGAATCCAAATTCGAATCCATTCGCCCAACAAAAAGTTTAAACTGTCTTTTTTCTGATTTTGATAAAGATTTAATTAAAACAAAGAGGTTTTCTTTTTGATCGTTAGTCATTGTATGCTTATTTGCTATAAATTGCTAATTTAAAGTGTTTTATTCGTAATAAAACACCTTGGGTTTCGTAATAAAAGTAAGCAAAAAATTACAAGATTATGCATATAAATGCTAAATTCGTATTGCTTTCAATAAATATATCAAAATGGCTCAAGAGCACGTCCAAATTTTTGACACTACCCTTCGCGATGGAGAGCAGGTCCCCGGTTGTAAATTAAATACCAAAAGTAAACTAATCATTGCAGAACGACTGGATATTTTGGGTGTTGATATTATTGAGGCTGGTTTTCCTGTTTCGAGTCCAGGTGATTTCAATTCTGTTGTTGAAATCTCTAAATTAATAAAGAATGCAACCGTTTGTGGACTAACTCGAGCGGTAGAAAACGATATAAAAGTTGCCGCCGAAGCTTTGACCCATGCCAAACGCCCCAGAATACACACCGGGATTGGCACATCGGAATCTCATATAAAGTTCAAATTCAATTCCAATAAAGATGCGATTATCGAACGAGCAGTTGCCGCGGTTACCTATGCCAAATCTTTTGTTGAGGATGTTGAGTTTTATGCAGAAGATGCTGGCAGAACAGACAACGAATTTTTAGCACGTGTATGTGAGGCAGTAGTAAAAGCGGGAGCAACCGTTTTGAATATTCCCGATACTACAGGCTATTGCTTACCGGAAGAATACGGTACAAAAATCAAATATCTAAAAGAAAACGTCGCTGGAATTCACAAAGCCGTGCTTTCTTGTCATTGTCACAATGATTTGGGCTTAGCTACCGCTAATTCCATAGCAGGTGTAATGAATGGGGCACGTCAAATTGAATGCACAATAAATGGAATTGGTGAGCGTGCAGGAAACACTTCCTTAGAAGAAGTTGTCATGATTATGCGCCAGCACCCTTACTTGGATTTAGATACGAATATCAACTCCAAACTTTTGTACCCAACAAGTCTATTGGTTTCAGAAAGTATGGGCATGATGGTACAGCCCAACAAAGCCGTGGTCGGTGCCAATGCTTTTGCACACAGTTCGGGTATTCATCAAGACGGAGTCATTAAAAACCGAGAAACCTATGAAATCATGGATCCACATGACGTAGGAGTTACCGAGTCGGCAATAGTTCTTACGGCAAGAAGCGGTCGGGCTGCACTAGCCTACCGAGCTAAGAATGTCGGTTATGAATTGGATAAATTACAACTTGATAAGGTATATCAAGAGTTTTTGAAGTTAGCAGATACTCAAAAAGAAATTAACGACGAAGACATCCCAGTAATCATCAAAGCAAGCAATATCGGCTTGGCTTAATTTTATAAAAATTATATGAGTAATACATTATTTGACAAAGTATGGGACTCGCATGTAGTCCAACAAATTGAAGGTGGACCCGACGTGCTGTTTATCGATCGGCATTTGGTTCATGAAGTGACAAGTCCGGTGGCTTTTTTAGGTTTAAAGAATAGAGGTGTTGAGGTGATGAGTCCCGAGCGTACTTTTGCTACTGCGGATCACAATACACCCACCCTCAATCAACATTTACCCGTAGAGGATCCGCTGTCAGCTAAACAACTTCAAGCGCTTGAAGAAAATGCAGCAGCTCACGGTATTTCCTACTGGGGCTTAGGTCATGAAAAAAATGGAATAGTACATGTTGTTGGACCAGAATACGGAATTACACAACCCGGTGCTACCATAGTTTGCGGAGATTCACATACTTCTACACATGGTGCGTTTGGAGCTATTGCTTTTGGAATTGGAACCTCGGAAGTTGAAATGGTTCTTTCTACTCAATGCATTATGCAACCCAAACCAAAGACCATGCGAATTACGGTCAATGGAGCCCTAGGAAAAGGAGTAACCCCTAAAGATGTTGCTTTGTTTATCATATCCCAGTTAAGTACATCAGGTGCAACAGGATATTTTGTAGAATACGCAGGCGATGTATTTAAGTCACTCAGCATGGAAGGTCGTATGACCGTTTGTAATCTGAGTATTGAAATGGGTGCCCGTGGAGGAATTATTGCTCCAGACGAAAAAACATTTGACTACATCAAAGATCGGGAGTTTACACCTAAAGGTGCTGCTTGGGATAAGGCAATGGCCTACTGGTCCACTCTTAAAACAGATGCAGACGCGAGCTTTGACAAAGAATACACCTTTGAAGGAAGCACTATTGAACCCATGATTACTTACGGAACCAATCCCGGAATGGGAATGGGTATCTCTGGTGGTATTCCGATGGCTGACAGCCTTGAGGGTGGCGTTGCAACCTACAAGAAGTCCCTAGATTATATGGGGTACAAAGAAGGAGATTCCATGATTGGAAAGAAAATTGATTTTGTATTTCTTGGAAGTTGTACCAACGGACGTATAGAAGACTTTAGAGCTTTTACTGAAATCATTGAGGGGCGTAAAAAAGCTGACCATGTTACTGCATGGCTAGTACCTGGTTCTCACAAAGTACTCAGCGCAATTAAAGAAGAAGGTCTTTTGGACATTCTGGAAAGTGCTGGTTTTGAATTACGTGAACCCGGTTGTTCAGCTTGCTTAGCGATGAATGATGATAAAATCCCTGCAGGAAAATACGCAGTCAGTACTTCAAACAGAAATTTTGAAGGGCGTCAAGGCCCTGGTTCTAGAACCTTATTGGCAAGTCCAACAGTAGCTGCTGCTGCAGCGGTAATGGGCGTAGTAACAGACCCAAGAAGCTTAGTATAACTTAATAAAAATCCCAAGAGGGGAAAATAATGGCATACGATAAATTCAATACCTTAAAAAGTTCAGCGGTACCGTTACCGATTGAAAATGTAGATAC
>DLQQ01000054.1:0-1829 GCA_002477625.1 Candidatus Arcticimaribacter sp. UBA7428 | reverse complement strand
GTTGGTTTTGGCGATAATCTTTTTAGAGACTGGCGTTACAACCAAGATGACAGTCCAAAAACTGAGTTTCCATTTAACGACAGTCGTTATGGTGGTAAAATTTTAGTGAGTGGCAAAAACTTTGGATCGGGTTCTTCGAGAGAACACGCTGCATGGGCAGTTTATGATTACGGCTTTCGCTGTGTCGTTTCAAGCTTTTTCGCAGATATCTTTAGAAATAATTGCCTTAATGTTGGGGTATTACCTGTTCAAGTTTCAGCAGCCTTTTTAGAAGAGATTTACGCAGCAATTGAACAGGATACCAACACGCAACTTATTGTTGATCTTCCAACACAAACCATTACTATAGAAGCAACGGGGAACTCAGAATCATTTGATATTAATACCTATAAAAAGGATAATATGCTCAACGGTTTTGATGACATCGACTATTTGATGAACATCAAAGAACAAATCAGTGATTTTGCGAAAAATACGCCTCTGTAATTCAATTCCATCCTAGGATCATGAAACCAAGAACCATTGAAATAATGGACACTACCCTTCGGGATGGTGAACAAACATCTGGGGTATCTTTTTCTTCTTCAGAAAAACTTGCACTTGCTAAGCTCCTCTTAGGAGAGCTCAACGTCGATCGTATTGAAGTTGCCTCTGCCCGTGTGTCAGCAGGCGAATTTGATTCTGTAAAAAGCATTACGACTTGGGCTAAGGAAGCAAAGCTCTTGGATCGTGTCGAAATCTTGACCTTTGTAGACAAAGGGGTTTCAATTCAATGGATGATTGATGCTGGTGCGAAGGTTCAAAATCTATTGACCAAAGGTTCGTTGAATCATTTAAAATATCAGCTGAAACAAACGCCCGAACAGCATTTTAAAGGTATTGAAGAAAGTATTGCACTGGCAACAAAAAACAACATTGAAACCAATGTATATCTAGAGGATTGGAGTAATGGAATGCGCAATTCCAAAGAATATGTTTTTTCATTTTTAGATTTTTTAGCAAACCAACCCATCAAAAGAATACTACTGCCCGATACATTGGGAATCCTGTCTCCATCGGAGACTTTTATATTTTTATCTGAAATAATTAAACGATATCCCGACCTGCATTTTGACTTCCATGGACATAACGACTACGATTTAAGCGTTGCTAATGCAATGGAGGCGATCAAGGCTGGAGTTCAGGGTTTACATTTAACCGTAAATGGAATGGGAGAACGTGCTGGAAACACACCCCTTGCAAGTTTAGTAGCAGTAGTAAACGATTTTATGCCCGGAATCGAAGTCAATATCAATGAAACATCCTTACACAAGGTGAGTCTTTTGGTCGCTACTTTTACTGGCTTTAGAATTCCAGCAAACAAACCTATAGTTGGTGCCAATGTTTTTACGCAAACAGCTGGCATACATGCAGATGGTGATAGTAAAAACAATCTGTATTTCAACGACTTACTCCCCGAGCGTTTTGGGCGGAAACGCAAATACGCTTTAGGAAAAACTTCCGGTAAAGCAAACATTCAGAAAAACCTTCAAGAACTCGGTTTGAGTTTGGATGATGAGGCACTTAAAAAGGTAACCCAACGCATCATCGAATTAGGAGATAAACAAGAACAGGTAACTGCGCAAGACTTACCCTACATCATCTCAGATGTTATGAACAGTGGAGCCAATACCCAAAAAGTATTTGTCAAATCCTACGTACTAACACACTCCAAAGGCTTGCAGCCTTCTACTACTGTTGCAGTAGAAATTGATGGTGAAACCTTTGAAGAAAATGCCTGTGGCGATGGACAATACGATGCGTTCATCAATGCCATTAGAAAAATATAC
>DLQQ01000057.1:2432-4275 GCA_002477625.1 Candidatus Arcticimaribacter sp. UBA7428 | reverse complement strand
TTTTTTATTGGGCTTAGTCGTGGGAACCAGGCATTGGAACTCCAACAAGATGATTACATACTGCAGTACCAAATTGATGGTCTGAATCAACTTGAAATCACCATTACGGATCGGCTGCGATCGACTCCAACGTACCATCGATATTATGCAGATGTCATTGCAGTAAACGATAAAAAAACATCAGGCAAACTCTTAATTCGAATGCAAAAAGAAGGTGCTCATAAACTGGACTTAGGGTTTACATTAAAAACTGCAGACATGCTAAATCCAATACAAGCATCTAAGAATATAGGAAGCTTTAATTACAAAAGCTATCTGCATAGTATTGGTGTTCGACATCAGCTGGAGTTAACTGATTTTGTTGAATTAAAAAGAAAGGATTTTCTCTTATGACTTGGCTAAGGGAATTGAAACAGCAAAAACTTGATGCCATCGAATCCAGTTCTTTTAAGGAAGAAACCAAGCAATTACTCATGGCGTTGATATTAGGGGAACGCAGTGAATTGGATCGTGCCTGGATGGATCGCTATGCTCAGGCCGGGATTGTGCATATTCTTGCGATCTCAGGCCTTCATATGGGCTTATTGATGGTTCTTTTGGGCTGGATATACATTCCGCTTCGGTTGTTACCCCAAGGGAATTACCTATCGGTTTATATGATCATCCTATCGCTTTGGTGTTACGCATTGCTAACGGGAGCAAGTGCATCGGTAATCCTTGCGGCGACGATGTTCTCGCTCTTCAGTATCGGAACCTACCTCAAACGCAGCCCGCCTACCCTATACTTACTGCTCTTATCATTCGGTATTCTCGTCTACAGCAATCCGCTATACATCAAACAATTGGGATTTCAAATGAGTTATCTGGTTGTGTTTGGGATACTCATCTTACAGCCTATCTTCCTGAAGATAATGTCCATAAAGAATAAATTACTGCATCGCTTTTGGGTGATGACAACGGTTACCTTGGCAGCTCAAATAGCAGTAAGTCCATTGGCCACTTATCATTTCCATCAGTTTCCAGGCTTATTTCTTATTACCAAATGGGTGGTACTGCCTTTTGTTGCTCTTTATTTGTATTTAGGAATTGGAAGCCTGATTTTACTGCATTGGCAATTACTCCCTACATTTTTAATTGATCTACTCAATTTGATGACAGCGAGTTTAAATAATTTCGTGCGCTGGGTAGTGAATCAAAAAGCATTCTTTTTTGAGGAACTACGGTTGTACATGTATGACGTAATACTAACCTACGCCCTACTTCTCTTCCTTTATTTCGGCTATATTAAGATGAAGAAAAGAATACTCTTGGGTCTTTTTTTAGGGATTATACTGCTACAATGGTTCGCACATCAAGCTAGAGTAGCACAAGAAAGAACAACAGCCGTTTGGTTAATGCCTGCCTATGACAATTCGGTGTTATTTATAAAAACAAAAAAACACTTCGCATATTCTGTACACAAGAAATTATTGAATCCAATAGGATGGTAAAAGAATTTCAAAACGAATTCCGCATCGACCGTATCCAAATTGAAGAGCTGAAAAATACTTATGTCATAGAGGGCAAAACATTATTCTTCATTGACAGCCTTTGGGCAGAAAATTTTGATTTTAAGAAACAGAGAAACATACTCGTATTGACAAAAAATACTAGGGTGAATTTAGAAGCAATGCTCCTCCAAAATGAAATTGATCAAATCATTGTAGATAGAAGTAGTTATCCCAGCGTTAAAACCCGCTGGAAAAAGACCTGCGCCTAATACAACATACCTTTTTATGATCTTCAACAAGACGGGCCGTACTTACTTTCCTCGAAAACGAGGGACATAGGTTTTTAGGTATTT